>DASUBK010000377.1:0-11715 GCA_035763305.1 Terriglobales bacterium
ACAATTCGCAGTACACCAGCCTCATCGACCAGCGCGGCTGGGACCGCCTGATGGCACACCTGGAAGAGGTGCGCGCCGCCGGAACGGAGGTCATCACCGTCGGCGAGATGAACCGCGAAATGCGCCGCATGCCGCTGCACATCGTCATCAACCCGCCGGTGACCAGCGCGCTGCTGAAACACGAAATCTTCGGCCCGGTGCTGCCGGTGCTGGCCTACGATTCCCTTGAGCAGGTGCTGGCGCGCATCAAGGCGGGGCCGCGGCCGCTGGCGCTGTATTTCTTCGGCAGCGACGCTCGCGAGCAGCGCCGGGTGCTGGACCAGACGGTCTCCGGCGGGGTTACGCTCAACGACACCATGTGGCACATCGCCCATCCCAACCTGCCCTTCGGCGGCGCGGGCGATAGCGGCGTCGGGGCGTATCACGGCGAGTACAGCTTCCGCCGCTTCTCGCACGAGAAGGCGGTGCTGGTGCAGTCGCGCTGGGCGGCGTCACCCTTACTGCATCCGCCCTACGGGAAGACGGCACACTGGATGCTGAGGGTGCTGAGGAAACTGGTCTGATTTGCGATTGGCGATTTGGGATTGGCTGCAGACTCTGCTGAAATCAGCCAATCACAAATCGCCAATCGGAAATCACAAATTTCTCTTCGCTTTTCCCGTGCGGCTGAGGATTCGCCGCACCTTCTTCGGCGAAATCGACAGCTTCGCCGCCACCCGCGACACCTTGCGCCCCTCTCGCTCCCACACTTTGGGGATAATCAGGTCGGCGAAGTCTTCGGTGATCTGCTGAAAGGTCTTGTCGCCCAGCGCGCCTTGGGACCAGGAGCGCAGGGTCGCGTCCACGCTGCCGCTGCGCGCCAGGCGCGCCTTGAGTGTCTGAATTCCCTCAACCACGTGCCCGGTTTCGTCGCCCTTCATCAGTGCCAGCGCGTGCTCGTAGGACTGCCGCGCCGACTCGTAGTCGTCGAAAAAAGTACAGCACTGGCTCAGCCCCTGCCACACATACGCCAGCGCCAGCAAGCGCCGGTTCTGCGTGTGGCGCGCCAATTCGACCGCCTCGCGCGCCACCTCCACCGCCCGCCGGGCATGCTTCCCGGGATCGGCGCCTTCGCCGATCTCCTCGTCCACGCGCCCGTTTTCGATCATGCATTGCAGCACGCGGGCGCGCGCCATGAGGATGAGGTCGCGCTTCTCTTCGCCCAGCGCGTAGGCTTTCTCGCACTCCGTCTGCGCCTGGTCGAAGTCCCCGTTGTCGAGGTGGAGGTAGCCGCAATTGAGGTGAACCGTGCCCGCGCCGTGGTAGTTGGGATGGTGCGGGTAAATGGACGCGGCCTCTTCCAGGTGGGCAAACGCCTCCTGCCGCAACTGCTCCATGCGCGCCCGATAGCCGGCGCTCTCTCCTGCCGCGGCCGGCTTACCCTTGGCCACGGCCTGGCGGCGCCGCTGGGCTTCGGCGTCGATTTTCCGCCGTAGTTGCAGCGCCACGTACCGCTTCACCAGGGCGATGTTAGCCAGCGACCGCGCCAGGTTGCGGTGATAAGGATCGGCCTTCTTGTACTCCTCGATGGCGCGGGTGAAGTGCTCGATGGCCTGTTCGTAGCGGCCGTCGCGCCGCGCCATGCGCCCGTGCGAAGAATGGATATTGCCCAGGGTGACGTAATCGTCGGTGTGACGCAGCACGGCGCTGGCGTCCTGCAGGATCGCCGCCGCCTCCTTGGCGCGGCCTTTCTGGAACAGCAACCAGCTCTCCAGCACGCGCATGACGGCAGCCATCGCCGGGTGCCCGAGGTCCTGCGCCAGCTCCCGCCCGTGGACGGTGAACACCATCGCCTGGTCGTACTCGCCTTTTTTGCGCAGGCAGCGGCCCTTCCAGAAATTGGCGATGGAAAGCGATTCGCGGTCGCCAAGCTCCTCCGCGACGCCAATCACAAAATCAAAATGCGGAATGCCGGCGTCGGGCAGTTCGTCCGCCATCGCGACCATGCCCTCGGCCAGCCGCAGGTGCATATATTCGCGAATGGGAAGCTGGGCGCGGACTGCGGGCGTGAATCGCCGCAGGATCTCGCCCACGCGCACCGAGCGATCGAAGCCGATATCCGCCCAGACCGCCAGCGCGCCCGTCAGCGAGGCGGCATTCTTCTGCGTGGGATCGAAATGGGTGAGCAGCTCCGCGTGCTCTTCGAAGAGGCGGATTCCGTCCTGGATGCGGCGTTCGGTTAAACGCTCGCGCAGGGCGGCGATCAGTTCGTCGGAGATCAATGGGCCGGCGGGCGGCGGACCGTCCGCGGACTTGTCGCTACGCAGTCCCTTGCGCCGTTCCGGCATCGGTTTGGTCGAGGTATTCATACGCGACCAAGGTCAGGAACTCCGGGAACTCCGGGCTGATCATCATACGGCGGAACAGGTCGGCTGCAAGCTCTAACCGCGCGCCGGACAGCCGGCTTTTCTGTTCTGAAACCACAGTGGCGACCAGTTCCGGGGTCACCGTTCGACCGTCGTCCAGTTTCGCCTCGTGCTTCACCCACTGCCACACCTGCGAGCGGCAGATCTCCGCCGTGGCCGCGTCTTCCATCAGGTTGTAGATGGGCACGCAGCCGTTCCCGTTCAGCCACGCCTGCAGGTATTGCAGGCCCACGTCCACGTTCCAGCGCAGCCCCGCCTCGGTGATGTCGCCGGTGGGAATCTGCAGCAGGTCGGCAGGCGCGATATGGCCGTTGGGTTTGATGCAGCCGATCTGGTTGGCATCGGGCATGTGCTCGTCAAAAACCGCCTTGGCGACGGCCACCAGCCCGGGATGGGCGACCCAGGTGCCGTCGTGGCCGGCGCGGGCCTCGCGCACCTTGTCCATGTGGACCTTTTCGATGGCGCGAGTGTTGGCCGCGGAATCGTTCTTGATGGGAATCTGCGCCGCCATGCCGCCCATGGCGTGGATGCCGCGCCGGTGGCAGGTGTGGATCAGCAGCTCCACGTACGACTTCAGGAAGTGCCGTTCCATGGTGATCTCGGCGCGGTTGGGCAGCACGTAGCCGGGGCGGCTGCGGAACTTCTTGATGAAGCTGAAAATGTAGTCCCAGCGGCCGCAGTTCAGGCCTGCCGAGTGCTCGCGCAGCTCGTAGAGGATCTCGTCCATCTCGAAGGCCGCCAGCACCGTTTCGATCAGCACGGTGGCGCGAATGGTGCCGCGCGGGATGCCCAGCTCGTCCTGCGCGAAATTGAAGACTTCGTTCCACAGGCGCGCTTCCAAATGGCTTTCCATCTTGGGGAGGTAGAAGTACGGCCCGCTTCCCTTCTCGATCAGCGCCGCGGCGTTGTGGAAGAAGTACAGGCCGAAGTCGAAGAGCGAGGCGGAGATGGGCTTGCCGTCCACTTCAAAATGTCTTTCGTCGAGGTGCCAGCCGCGCGGGCGTACCAGCAGGGTCGCGAGCTTCTGCCCCAATTCGTAGCGCTTCCCTTCCGGGCTGACGTACGAAATGGTGCCGCGCACCGCGTCGCGCAGGTTGAGCTGTCCCTCGATATTGTTGCGCCAGGTGGGCGAGTTGCTGTCTTCGAAGTCGGCCATGAAGACGCTGGCGCCGGAGTTCAGCCCGTTGATGATCATCTTGCGGTCCACCGGGCCGGTAATCTCGACGCGACGGTCGCGCAGGTCGGCTGGGATCGGCGCCACCTTCCAGTCCTGCCGCCGGATGGCGGCGGTCTCGGGCAGGAACTCGGGGCTCTTGCCGCCGTCGAGCTCCTGCTGCCGCAGGCGGCGCCGCGCCAGCAGCTCCTGCCGCTGGTCCTCAAAGCGGCGCGAGAGCTTGTTCAGGAAGGCGACGGCACGCCGGGTGAGGATTTCTTCTTCCGCGCGTTGCAGGGCCGGGGATTGCAGATTGCTTACCGGTGAACTCATGGCTTTCATGGTAGATGCTGTTGGGGCGCTCTGCGCAGGGACCCCGTCCGCTTTGAACCACTGGTCCGAATCGGACTACCCCTTCTTCCCAAACTTCGCAACCTGCTTCTAAATGGCGCTGAGGAGAGAAATCCCATGCGCCCCAACGGACATCACGACACCGCCCACCTCGACCCCGCCGACAACCGCTGGACCGGCATTCAGCGCCCTTACAGCCCGAGCGACGTGGAGAGACTGCGCGGCTCGGTGCGCATCGAATACACTCTCGCCCGGATGGGCGCCGAGAAGCTGTGGCGCCGCATGCACGACACGCCCTACGTGCACGCGCTGGGCGCCCTCACCGGCAACCAGGCGGTGCAGCAGGTGCAGGCCGGACTGCAGGCCATCTACGTCAGCGGCTGGCAGGTGGCCGGCGACGCCAACCTCGCCGGGCAAATGTATCCCGACCAGAGCCTCTACCCGGCCAACAGCGTGCCGCAGGTGGTGAAGGCGATCAACAACGCCCTCCTGCGCGCCGACCAGATCCAGCACGCTTCCGGGCGCAAGGACGTGGACTGGCTGGCGCCCATGGTGGCCGATGCCGAAGCGGGCTTCGGCGGTAGCCTGAACGCGTTTGAGCTGATGAAAGCGATGATCGAGGCGGGCGCCGCCGGCGTTCACTTCGAGGACCAGCTCAGCTCGGCCAAGAAATGCGGCCATCTTGGCGGCAAGGTGCTGGTGCCCATCCAGGAGTTTGTGCAGAAACTGATTGCCGCCCGCCTGGCCGCCGACGTCATGGGCGTGCCCAGCGTGCTGGTGGCGCGCACCGACGCCGACAGCGCCTCGCTGATCACCAGCGATGTCGACCCGCGCGACCGCGTGTTCCTCACCGGCGAGCGTACCGAAGAGGGCTTCTACCGCTATCGCGGCGGCCTCGAGGCCTGCATCGCGCGCGGGCTTGCCTACGCGCCCTATGCCGACATGCTGTGGATGGAGACCTCCACCCCCGACCTGCGCCAGGCACGGCAGTTCGCCGAAGGCATCCACAAGGTTTTCCCCGGCAAGCTGTTGGCGTACAACTGCTCGCCGTCGTTCCACTGGAAGCTCAAGCTGGACGACAACACCATCGCCAACTTCCAGAAGGAACTGGGCGCGATGGGCTACAAGTTCCAGTTCGTCACCCTGGCCGGTTTCCACGCGCTGAATACCAGCATGTTCGAACTGGCCAAGGGGTATGCCGACAGCGGCATGCCGGCCTTCGTTCGCCTGCAGGAACAGGAGTTCCAGTTGCAGGCAGTGCACGGCTACAGCGCGGTCAAGCACCAGCGCTTCGTCGGCACCGGCTACTTCGACGAGGTCGCCCAGGTGGTCGCCGGCGGCCTGGCCAGCACGGTGGCCCTGCCGGGCTCGACCGAAGAACAGCAGTTCCGCCCGCAGGCGGCGAACGACTAGCTCGGTTGTTGGTGGTTCGTTCTTAGTTGTTAGACAAAGGTTCCACGAATGCCTTCGTGGAACCTTTGTGTCTTGATGGGAACCTCCTCTGTCATTTCAGGAAATTCCAATTTGGAGTGAGCGTCGCATCGTGGCGCTTACTCCACGTTGACTCGGCGCGGGAGTGCGCTAGGCTAAGGGCGTGCACGGCCGAAAGGATTGGTTCACGCACGTAGTAGCCAGTCCAAAGTAGGCTGAGCGGCCTGCGACGGGAGGGATCCCGCCAGCTACCAGACCCGAAAAAACCAACTGCGCAACCGGCAGTTGGGGCTTGGAACCGCAAAAGCGGTGACCGCCCAGGGGCTGTGACAGGAGACGCATCCACGCCGCCGATCCCAACGACGCACCGGCGGCTAGAGCCCTCCCAGCGTTGCAGCCCCTTTTCTCGCTTAGTTTCAGTATCAGTTGCAAATAATTGAAATATCAACAGCTGTAAACGATGGTTCAACACGGTCGTAGCTGCCTGAACCGGGACCACCCGCCGGCGCTACCATAGAGGTCGTGATACTCGAGCTGCGCCGCGGCGACATCACCGACCAGCCGGACCTCGACGCCATCGTCAACGCCGCTAATACCGACTTGGTCCTCGGCGCAGGTGTGGCCGGCGCGATCCGCCGCAAGGGCGGCGATGTCATCGACCGGGAGGCCCGAGCGCTGGCCCCGATCCGGCTCGGCGAAGCGGTTGCCACCTCCGCCGGCCGGCTGCCCAACAAGCGTGTGATCCACGCCGCCGCCATGGGCTATCGGCCGGAAGACGAGCGCTTGCCCAAGCGCCCCGGATCGCTCTCCAGCGCGGCCATCATTGGCGACGCCACCCGCAATAGCCTGCTTCGCGCCCACGAACTCGGCCTGCGCAGCATCGCATTTCCGGCGCTGGCCACGGGCGTAGCCGCTTTTCCCGTGGATGAATGCGCCCAGGTCATGATCGCCGCCGCGCGCGAATTCGCCGCAGCCCACCCGCAAACGACCATCGAACGAGTAGTGTTCGTGTTATTCAGTGAAGCTGACCAGCGGGTGTTCGCGCGGTTCGTCGACCGCTAATCTCTATTCCCCACGTGTCATCCCGAGCCAGCGCGAGCGAGCCCTGAGCGCAGCGAAGGGCGAAGGAGCGCGAGTCGAGGGACCCTGTGGTTTCGTTGGCGAACACTAGGTCCCTCGAGCGCTCGTCATCACACAGATTGGAATAAATACGAAAGAACCCGCCGCTACGCCTGGTCGGTGAGCCGTTTCTTGAGATATCCCTGGATGTCCGGCCCGCGGGGATTGGCCAGCACTTTTTCAACCCAGGCATTGCGCTCGAACCAGATCAGCTGCAGATCGAAGACGCAGGACATGACGTCGTCGCGGGTGGCCTCGCGCAGGTTGTCAGGTTCATCCACCGGGGAGAGATAACGCCGCATGTGGAATTCGTTCTCGTCCGCCCACCAGCAGATAAAGACGAAATTAAAGTCGCGGCCTTCGTGGATGCCGACGAATCCCACGCCATAGTTGCCCTGCTCGTTGGAGGCAGGAAGGCATTCGTCCACCCGCTCGCGGGCCGCCGTCACCAGCGCCGCTCCCGGCGTCTGGTGAGCGTAGGAGATGCCGTAGGCCTTCAACGTCCAGCCGTCGGGCTGCCAGAGATCAAGAAAATGGACGGGACGCGGGCGATACGGCTCGCGCAGCGCGGGGGTGGTTCCCTGCGAGTGGCCAGCGGACATGGCTCAAGTTTGCACCAGCTCATTCAGCCACGCAAACAAGAAAAGACGCAACCGATGGGAAAGCCTCGCGGCTCTATTCGTCCGCACATCCTCACGCGGGAAAATGTTGGCCCGGCGTCGAGGACACAGAGAGGATCACGGAGGGAAGATACATCTGCTTTTTCTCTGTGATCCTCTGTGTCCTCTGTGGTTAGGATTACGCCAGGGATTAGTAGATCTGGTATGCGGGCGCCATGGAGCGCACATCGGGCTTGCGCGCGGTCAGCAACAGGGCGCCAATGCGCTTGAAATCGCGCAACTCCTCGGCATTGCGAAACCACTTGCCCGAATAGACCTCCGGCGTCGGCGTCTCGTCGGGGATGCGCTCGGCCTGCACCTCTTCGAAGGCGTGCTTCTTCAGCAGTTCGACATACTCTGCTTCCGAGCGCGCGTGCACCGGGACCTTCAGTTCGTCCGCCCAGCGCAGCGAGTAGTGATTTTCCTTGTACAGATTGATCAGCAGGAACATCCGCGCGCGCGGCGCCATCACGCGAAACAACTCCGCCAGCACCCTCTCCTGGTCCGGGTAGTAATAGAACGCTTCGACGGACAGGACCTTGTCGAAGAAATTCTCCTCCCAGGGGATCTGCTGCGCCGAGCCCCACACGAACAGCACGTTGTCGAAGTCCTTGGAGGCGCTGCGGGCGCGGCGAATCATCTCGTCGGAGATGTCGACCCCGACCACCTGCCCGAATCCCGGCGGCCCTTCGCCCACGATGCGCGCCATCAGCCGCGTGGCCCAGCCGGTGCCGCAACTCAGGTCCAGCACCCGCTCGCCGGGGCGCAGATCCATGCGGCGCAGGGTCTGCTCGACGATGCTGATGTGGTGCTTCTCCATCTCCTCGCCCCGGCCGGACTCGGCCCAGCGATTGAATTCCTCGCGCAGAATTTCGTCTCGACTCGGCATATTTCGCTTGTTCTTCGTTCTTTGTTCTTTGTGGCCTTCCTGGAACCTTCCTGTCCTCGTGGGAACGGCGAGAATTTACCCCATGGCCAGATCGTCGGCCGACTCCAGCGGCGTGCCGCAGACCCGGCAAATCACCGCCGCGCAGTCGCCGCAGGTCAGCGGATCGTCCACCTCGCGCCCGCAGCGCGGGCAATACAGAATAGCCCGGCGCTTTTCCCCTGGCTCCTCGCCCATTCCCGAAATCTAGCACAGCGACCGGCGCGCAATGCGTTCCGGCGCGGATTGGCGGACCCCGAGTCTTTACAATGCAGGAGATGACCCCGATGCAGAGACTGCTGGCGGCGATCGCGGCGGTGGTGCTCCTGCTGGCGATCTACCTATACGTGTGGACACGCCGTGCCGGCCGCGACGAGCCCAAGTTCACCACCGAGGCGGAGCGCGTCATCGCCTTCGCCCGCGTCGAGGCGCAGACCCTCGAATCCGCGGCCATCGATTCCACCCACTTCCTCCTCGGCCTGCTGCATATTCCGATTCCCGCCATTACCCGCTTCATTCCCCTGGAGTGGCACGATTCCATCCGCCAGGAGATTCGCGACCACGTCAGCGGCGGCGCGATCGTCTCCTATCGCGACGACCTGCCCTTCACCGACGACGCCCGCCTGGTGCTGGTCGCCGCCGCGCGCGAGGCCAAGGGCCTCTCCTCCCTCCAGATCGGCGCCGAGCACCTGCTGCTGGGCCTGCTGCACTCGGAAAAGTCGCTGGCCGCGCTGATCCTGCGCGAGCGCGGCCTCCGCCTCGAGGCCCTGCGGGCCGCCTACGGCGGCTGGGAGGAGTGATGACAGTCTTTGTCCTGCGGGAGCGCTCAGCTATACTCACGCCCTCTATGCCCTGTGACGAGGTGACGCGCCTGCGGCAACGCATGGCCGACCTGAAAGAAAAGCTCGCCGAGCAGAAGCGCAAGGCGCGCAATTTTGCCGGCGACAGCCGCCCCGGCCGCTTCACCGCCGGTCACAGCGACTACGAACCCCTGCTGCAGCGGCGCATGCAGGAGGTGGCCCAGCAGATCGAGAGTCACATTGCGCAACATCGTTGCCAGGAGTGAAATTCCAAGCCGCGCATCTCAATCCCACTATGGCTTTGCTGATCCGCTCGTCCGCCATTCACGCGGCAGGCTGCTACACCACCGCGCCCATCCGCCGCGGCAAGAAGATTGTCGAGTACACCGGGCGGCGCATCACCTGCGCCGAGGGCGACCACCTCTACGAAGGCAAGGACTACACCTATCTGTTCGGCTTGCGCGACGGCAAGCACCTGATCGACGGCCACGGCATGGCCGCCTTCCTCAACCATTCCTGCGATCCCAATTGCGAAACGGATGAGATTAAAGGGCGGGTGTGGATCATTGCGGCGCGCGATATCCGCGCCGGCGAGGAACTGACCTACGACTACAACCTGTACGACGGAGTGGGCGCCGCACCGTGTTTCTGCGGCGCCGCCGATTGCCGCGGCACCATGTATTCGCCCTCGGAGATTCGCCAGCAGCGCCGCCGGCAGCAGCAGCCCGCGGCCTGAAAAAGGAACGTGTGGCGCGGGTCTCCGACCCGCGGCCCACAAGTGGCTTGAATTGCAGGGGAACACGAGTGACAGACCCGTGCCACAGACCCGTGCCACACAATCAGGCCACCGCCGAATGTCCTCCGGCAAGAAACGCCTTGGCCGCGTCGGCCTCGTCTTCGTACACCTCAAAGACCGTCAGCAGCTTGGTGACCTGCAGCAGTTCGGTGGTGCGGTGGGTCAGGCGCGCCAGCTTGATCGATCCTCCCGCCGCCTTCGCCGACGTGTACAGTCCCACCAGTGTGCCCAGGCCGCCGCTGTCGATGTACTGGACGTTTCCCAGGTTGATGATGAGCCTCTTGTGTTCGGGCAGCAGTCCTTTCACCGTTTCCCGCAGTGCGGCCGCTTCTTCCCCAAACACAATTCTCCCGTGGCAGTCCAGTACCGTCACCCCTTCGATTTGGCGGGTGTTCAGTTTCAGGCTCATGGCAGACTTCCTCGGCAGAGCAGCGTAGTACCGTTTTATACGGATTGCAAGCGCCGGCGCGGCTTTCCCCGCCTTCCGCCGCATGCCAATTCGGGCGCGGGTATAATCACCTTTCCAGATGGCTTACCAGGTCCTGGCCCGCAAATACCGTCCCCAGCGTTTCTCCGAGGTCATCGGCCAGGAGCACGTCACCCGCACGCTGCAGAACGCCATCTCCCAGCAGCGTATCGCCCACGGCTACATCTTCAGCGGCCACCGCGGGATCGGCAAAACGACCATCGCCCGCATCGTGGCCATGGCCCTAAACTGCCGCTCGGCGGACCACCCCGTTCCTGAGCCCTGCGGGGTGTGCGACTCCTGCGTGGAGATTCGTAACGGCAGTTCCGTGGACGTGATCGAAATCGACGCCGCCACCAACCGCGGCATCGACGAGATTCGCGAACTGCGCGACGCCGCCCGTTACCGCCCGGCCCGCGACCGCTTCAAGATCTGGATCCTCGACGAGGCCCACCAGATCACCGACGCCGCCTTCAACGCGCTGTTGAAGACACTCGAAGAGCCGCCGGCGCACGTAGTCTTCATGATGGCCACCACGCAGCCGGAGGACATTCCGCAGACCATCCGCTCGCGCTGCCAGCACTTCAACTTTCGCGCCGTGCAGTTCGAGGAGATTGTCCGCCAACTGCGCAGCATCGCCGAGCAGGAGCAGATCAAGGCGGAAGACGGCGCGCTGGCCCTGCTGGCCGAGATTGGCGACGGCTCCATGCGCGACGCGCTGTCGATCATGGACCAGGCCATCGCCTGCTGCGGCGAAACCCTGACCACCGAAACTGTGCGCGGCCTGGTCGGCGCCATTCCCTCCGACACGCTGGAGGCGATGCTCGCCGCGGTGGAGCGCGGGTCGAGCGAAGACGTGCTTCGCCAGGTGGATCACCTCATCACCCAGGGGCAGAGTCCGACGCACTTCGCGCGCCAGATGGTGCGCTTCCTGCGCAATGCGTTGGTGGCCAAGGTCGCAGGCAAGGACTCGCCGGTGCTCCAGATTTCCGCCGACGAGCGCGAACGCGCCGCTCGCGTCGCCGAGAAGTTCGCCGAGGAAGACCTGGCGCGCTTCCTGCAGATCATGCTGCAGACGCATAACGAGATCGGCTACCGGCAGGAACAGCGCTTCCATCTCGAATTGGGCTTGCTGAAGCTGGTGCACGCGCAACGCATGATCCCGCTGGAGCAGTTGCTGAGCGAGGTGACGGGAGAAGGAGCGGAGCTGCGCTCCGCCGGACAGGCGAGGGCGCCTGTCCCTACAAGGGCACCTGTCCCCACGCAATCATCGACGCATTCTGCGAGGCCATCGCCCTTTGAGGCCGACCTGGCGCGTCGCGGCTCTTCCGCGCCGCGTCCCGAGCCGCCGCATCGCTCCGAGCCCAAGGCGGAAACAGCTCCCGGGCCGTTCGGAGCGGCAGCCTCGCCGCGGGCGCAGGCAGCATCCTTCGTGTCCGAGATGACCGCCGGTTCCTCCGCCGTCGCCGTCGCCGCCGAGGAGCCCGCCTCGCTGGAAAGCATCCAGCAGTCCGTCCTCTCCGCCTTGCAGGCCGCCAACTCCCGCGCCGAAGTGCTGTCGGTGGAGTTGCGCGGCGCGGAGTTGGTGTTGCAGGTCAACGCCCCCGCTT
>DASUBK010000378.1:0-17049 GCA_035763305.1 Terriglobales bacterium
GGTGCTCTCGGAGGCCAAGCCGGAGGCGCTGCTCTTCCTGGAACTCACGGCGCGGCAGCAGGCCGTGGCGCAGAAGATCAAGAATTTCTTCACCAAGTGGCGGCAGCTCAAGCAGAAGCTTCCCCTGCCGGAGATGGCGGAACTGCGCATCACGCCGCAGTTGCCGGAGTATCCCAAGATCGAGCAGGAAGCGTTCCTGCTTCTGCTGGACGGCAAGCTGCGCTCGCGCACGGAGATTTTGAAGTTCCTCAAGCCGTACTCGCCGCCGCCTCCACCGCCACCACCACCGCCACCGGCGAAGCGCGGACGCGCCGCGAAGGCCGAGGCGGCTGCTGCAGCTGCGGGCGGAGGAAAGAAGAAAGGCAAAGGCACCGAGCCGTCGGCGGTAGTCGTTGCGGCGAAGGTGGTAGAGACGCCGCAGCAGCAACCGGCCAAGAAGAGCGCCAAGCCGGAGCTCACAAAAAAGGCTGACCCGGGCAAAGAGGCCAAGCCTGCTCCGGCTGCCAAGCCAGCGGCCAAGAAGGTGGAGAAGCCGAAGCCGGCGCAGAAAGCGGCAGCGGGAAAAAAGAAGAAGCGATAATAATGATGTAGGTGCAGGCGCCCTCGCCTGCACGGGCGAGCGAAGCTCGCCAGATGTGGGCCGGTTCACACGAAGGCCACGAAGGTCGAGACTTCGTGGCCTTTTACTTTTGTGCGATGGCGGATTGGTCAGTGCGGCGTGGTCGTCGTCGTCTTCGAGGTCTTCTTATGGTGATGCTTGCGCGTAGTCGTCGTGGTCGTGGTATCGCTCGGCGTATTGCTCCTGGTTCGGCGATGGCGCGCGGTGTGGTGCCGGCGAGTCGTGGTGGTAGTGGTGTCGCCGTTAGGGGCTGTGGTGGTCCGGCGCGTCGTCGTGGTGCTTGAGGTGGACGACTGCGCAGCGGGCGCCTGGGCCCAGGTCGCGCCGGTCAGGACTAAGGCGATCAGCAAAGCAAACAATGTCTTCATGTCTCTCTCCTACGCGGGCGCACACAGTTGGACGCCGCTTGCGGAACCCGAGATGCCGGCCGATATCCTCAGGAAGGACGCGTAATCCACAGCTGCTCAAGCTGTTACCGGCGCGGCAGAATCACTACAATAAAAGCAGCGCTCCTACAGGTTCCCCATGTCGCAATTCGTACATCTTCATCTGCACACCGACTACTCCATGCTGGACGGCGCCAACGATATTGACCGCCTGATGGCGCGGGTCAAGGAGTTGGGCATGCCCGCCGTGGCCATGACCGACCATGGCAACATCTTCGGCGCGCTCCCGTTTTACAACGCGGCCAAAAAGGAAGGCGTAAAGCCGATCCTGGGCTGCGAGCTGTACGTCTGCAAGAAGGAAGACCACCACACCGAGCGCACCCCGCCCGAGGGCGACAGCTATCACCACCTGGTGGTGCTGGCGGAAACCGACGAGGGCTATCGCAACCTGGTGCGGATCACCAGTGAGGCCTCGCTGCATGGGTTCTACTACAAGCCCCGCATCAGCAAGAAATTCCTGGCTGAGCACAGCAAAGGGCTGATCGCCACCTCCGCGTGCCTCAAGGGCGAAGTTGCCGAAAACCTGATGGAGGAGAAGTACCAGGCGGCGCGCGAAGCGGCGGCCACCTTCAACGATATCTTCGGCAAGGGAAACTTCTACCTCGAGATCCAGGACCAGGGGCTCGAGCTGGAGAAGAAGATCCAGTCCGGGCTCTTCCAGTTGGAGAAAGAGCTGGGCGTGCCCATGGTGGCGACCAACGACTCGCACTACCTGTGCGAGGACGACGCCCACGCCCAGGACGTCATGGTCTGCATTCAGACCGGCAAGTCCATCCAGGACACCAACCGGATGAAGTTCCAGACCAACCAGTTCTTCGTGAAGAGTTACCCGGAGATGATGAAGGTCTTCGGGGAAGTGCCGGCGGTGCTGACCCGCACCCTGGAGATCGCCGAGCGCTGCAACGTCAAGCTGGAGAAGATCAAGAACCCGTTCCCGCACTTCGCCGTGCCCGATGGCTACACCCTGGACAGCTACTTCGAGCACATCGCGCGCGAGGGCTTCGCCCGCCGCATGAACCTGCTGCGCGAGCTTGCCGGCCAGGGCCGGCTGAAGCATTCCATCAGCGATTACGAGCAGCGGCTGGCGCGCGAGATCGGCATCATCCAGCAGATGAAGTTTTCCGGCTACTTCCTGATTGTCTGGGACTTTATCCGCTACGCCAAGGAGCATGGAATTCCCGTGGGGCCGGGCCGCGGATCGGCGGCGGGCTCGCTGGTCGGTTACTCCATGGGCATCACCGACATCGACCCGCTGCAAAACGAACTGCTCTTCGAGCGCTTCCTCAACCCCGAGCGCGTGTCCATGCCCGACATCGACGTGGACTTCTGCATGAACCGCCGCGGCGAGGTCATCCAGTACGTCACCCAGAAGTACGGGCGGGAGAACGTGGCCCAGATCATCACCTTCGGCACCATGGCGGCCAAGGCGGCGATCAAGGACGTGGGCCGGGCGATGAACATCCCCTACGCCGACGTGGACCGCATCGCCAAGATGGTGCCGCCCACGCTCAACATCACCCTGTCGCAGGCGCTGAAGGACTCGCCCACGCTGGCGCAAACCTGCGAGGCCGAGCCGCAGGTCAGGGAGCTCATCGAGACGGCCAAAAAGCTGGAAGGGTTGGTGCGCAACGCCGGCGTGCACGCGGCCGGTGTGGTGATTTCGCCCCAGCCGCTGATGGACCTGGTTCCGCTGCACAAAACCAAGAACGACGAAATCGTCACCGCCTTCGACATGAAGGCGGTGGAGAAGATGGGCCTGCTGAAGATGGACTTCCTCGGGCTCACCACGCTCACCATTCTGGACGACGCGCTGAAGCTGATCCGCAGCACCGGTGTGCAGATCGACCTGGAGAAGCTGGCGCTGGACGACGCGGTCACCTACGAGAAAGTCTTCCACTCCGGCCTGACCAGCGGCGTCTTCCAGTTTGAATCGCACGGCATGCGCGACGTGCTGCGGCGCTACAAGCCGAACTCCATCGAGGACCTCACCGCTCTCAACGCTTTGTATCGCCCGGGTCCGATCCAGGGCGGCATGATCGACGACTTCATCGAGCGCAAACACGGCCGCAGGAAGATCGAGTACGAGCTGCCGGAACTGGAGGCGATCCTCAAGGAGACGCTGGGCGTCATCGTCTACCAGGAACAGGTCATGCAGATCGCCAATCGCCTGGCCGGGTACTCCCTCGGCGAAGCCGACCTGCTGCGCCGCGCCATGGGCAAGAAGAACCCGGAGGAGATGGCGGCGCAGCGCGAGCGCTTCGTCAACGGCGCCCTCGAGCGCAGCTTCCCCAGGAAGAAGGTTGAAAAGATCTTCGACCTGATGGAGCAGTTCGCCGGATACGGCTTCAACAAGTCGCACTCCGCGGCCTACGCGCTGCTCGCGTATCACACCGCTTACCTCAAAACGCATTACCCGGTGGAGTTCATGGCGGCGCTGCTGACCTCGGTGAGCGGCAACACCGACGACGTGGTCAAGTACATCAACGAGTGCCGCGAGATGGGCATCGCCGTCGAACCGCCCGACATCAACGTCTCGCTGGCGCAGTTCACCCCTGACGGACAGGCCATTCGCTTCGGGCTGGCGGCCATCAAGAACGTCGGCGGCAACGCGATCGAATCGATTCTCGCCGGGCGCAAGAAGCTGGGGCAGTTCAAGACGATTTTCGAATTCTGCGAGAACGTGGACCTCCGCCTGCTCAACAAGCGCGTGCTGGAGTCGCTGATCAAGAGCGGCGCGATGGACTCGCTGGGGCGGCGGGCGCAGGTAATGGTGGTCATCGATAAGGCCATCGAGCGGGCGCAGAAGGCGCAACGCGACGCGGAGAGCGGCCAGCACGGGCTGTTCGGCGTCTTCGACGATCAGCCGGAAGTGGCGGCCGCCAACGGCAACGAGAAACTCCCCGATATCCCCGAGTGGGACGAGCACCAGAGGCTGGCGTTCGAGAAGGAGATCCTCGGCTTCTTCATCACCGGCCACCCGCTGGAGAAGTATCAGAACAAGCTGGCGGATTTCCAGGCCAAGACCACCGAAGACGTATCGGCGATGAAGCAGTCCACGGCCAAGGACGAGAACATCACCATCGGCGGCATGCTGGGCGCGGTCCGCGTGCTGAAATCGAAGAAGGGCGACCTTTACGCCCAGGGCCAATTCGAGGACATGCACGGCAGCATCGAGATGGTGGTCTTCCCGGATTCCTACCGCAAGCTGGGCGAAAAGCTGAAGCTCACCGTCCCGGTGCTGGTGAAGGCCGGCGTGCGGGTGGAGGAGGGCGCCAATCCCAAGCTGCTGATCAACGAGATCCAGCCGCTGGAAGAAGCCAAGCCGCGGCTGCCCAAGGCGATCCGGGTGAAGATCCCGCTGGACAGCGCCACCGAGCAGACGGTGGACGAGCTGCACTCGTTCTTCACTTCCCATCGCGGGGAAGCGCGGGTGCTGTTTGACGTGGAGCGGGCGGGGGACTTCATGGTGATCATGGAGGCGGAAAGCTATAATGTTTTACCCGACCGCGCGTTCATCGCGCGCGTGGAAGAGCTGTGCGGGCGGGGCGCGGTACGGGTAGTGGAGTAAGTCTGCCGGTTGCTCACTCTGTCGGTCAGAGCGGTCCCGGCGATCGATAACCAATCAAGCGTGGACCGACGATTGGATGGTAATGGCATCTCCCGGTACACGGCTCGAACTCAAGCTGTTGGAAGTCAGGTTGGAATACCTGAAGTTCGCGAACAGCGAAGCGGCGCAAATGGCGGAAACCACGAGCAAGACGCAGCAGGAGCTGCAGCGAATCGAGCAGCAGATTGAGCAGCTCGAGGCCGCGGCGGGGGACAACTCCGACGCGCGGCGGCAGTTGCATGAATTGCATGGGCGGGTGGAGTCGCTGCGTACTCAGCTGGGCAGCCACCTGGAAGCCTGGGTCAAGACCGAACTGGCGCGGCACCCCCAGCGGCCGTACTTCCTCGATTACGTCGAGCGAATCTTCACCGACTTCGCGGAAATTCACGGCGACCGCGGCTTCGCCGACGATCCCGCGATCGTCTGCGGCATGGCTCGCTTCCACGGCGACGACGTGGCGGTCATCGGGACGCAGAAGGGGCGCGACGCCAAGCAGCGC
The DNA here is from genome assembly GCA_035763305.1 of Terriglobales bacterium. Classification (GTDB taxonomy): domain Bacteria; phylum Acidobacteriota; class Terriglobia; order Terriglobales; family Acidobacteriaceae; genus DASUBK01. Next base: position 5,172 of record DASUBK010000378.1, read on the forward strand.
GTCTACCGCAATTTCGGCATGCCCAATCCCGAGGGCTATCGCAAGGCGCTGCGCGTGATGCGCATCGCGGAGAAGTTCGGGCGGCCGATCTTCACCTTCGTGGACACGCCCGGCGCCTATCCCGGGCTGGGCGCGGAGGAGCGCGGCCAGGCGGAGGCGATCGCGCGTAACCTGCGCGAGATGGCGCGCCTGCAGGTGCCGATCATCACCACCATCACCGGCGAGGGCGGCAGCGGCGGCGCCTTGGCCATCGCGGTCGCGGACCGGGTGCTGATGATGGAGAACTCCATCTACTCGGTGATTTCTCCCGAGGGCTGCGCCTCGATCATGTGGCGCGACGCCGGCAAGCGCGAGATCGCCGCCGAGGCCATGAAGATTACGGCCAACGACCTGGTGAAGCTGGGCTGCGTGGACGACCTGGTGCGCGAGCCCGACGGCGGGGCGCACAGCGATCACGACGCCGCGGCGCGCCTGCTGGAGGAGTCGCTGGCCCGCCACTTCGGGGAGCTGAAGTCCAAGTCCCCGGACGAGCTGGTTGCATCGCGCTACGATAAGTTCCGCAAGATCGCGCAGTTTTACCGTGCTGTTTAGCGAAAATCCACAATCGGCGAAAACCAGCCACCAGAGCGGCTTTCCAGCGATTCGCCGGGATTTCCACCCGCCCCGCTTTCGCCCCGGGCCGCTTCTCACATATAATATTTCGCGTCTTCCATCCACTGTGGGAACAATCGGCAATCTTGCTAACCAACAAGGACAGGTGTCATGGCTACCACTGATATAGGGGCGCAGGAGATCGCCAGCCGCCTCGACAAGAAACGCGTGGTCAACGATTTCAGCCTGCAGGTGGCGACCGTCAACGGGTCGGGCTCGCAGTCGGCCAACACGGTGCTGCTGCGCACCATTTTCCAGATGGGCGTGCCGGTCTCCGGCAAGAACCTCTTTCCCTCCAACATCGCCGGCCTGCCCACCTGGTACACCATCCGCGCCAACAAGGACGGCTACATCGCGCGCAAGAAAGAGATCGATTTCCTGGTGGCCATGAACCCGGAGACGGCGCAGGAAGATGTGCTGACCCTGGCCCCCGGCGCCGCCGTGCTCTACGACGAACCGCTGAACCTGCGCTCGCTGCGCCAGGACCTGACCTTCTATTCTGTGCCTTACGACAAGCTCGTCGGCCCCGTCTGCCCCGACGCCAAGCTGCGCAAGCTGGTCAAGAACATGATCTACGTCGGGGTGGTGGCGCACCTGCTCAATCTCGACATGGCGGAGGTCGAGAAGGCCATCCGCAAGCAGTTCGGGCGCAAGGTCAAGGCCGCCGACCTGAACGTCAACGCCGCCAAGGCCGGCTACGACTACTCGGCCGCCACGCTGACCAAAGTGGATCCGTTCATGGTCGAGCGCATGGACAAGAACCAGGGCAAGATCATCATCGACGGTAACTCGGCGGCGGCGCTGGGATGCATGTTCGCCGGGGTCACGGTGGTGACCTGGTATCCGATCACGCCCTCGTCCTCGCTGGTGGAATCCCTCATCGACTACATGAAGGAATACCGCATTGGCCCTGATGGCAAGGCGACTTTCGCCATTGTGCAGGCGGAGGACGAGCTGGCGTCCATCGGCATGGCCCTGGGCGCCGGCTGGGCAGGAGCGCGCTCCATGACCGCCACCGCCGGCCCGGGCATCTCGCTGATGGCGGAATTCGCCGGCCTCGGCTACTACGTCGAAGTCCCGGCGGTGATCTGGGACATCCAGCGCGTGGGGCCGTCCACCGGCCTGCCCACGCGCACCTCGCAGGGCGACATCACCTTTACGGCGTTCCTGTCGCACGGCGACACCAAGCACATTTGCCTCTATCCGGGATCGGTGCACGAGTGCTTCTCCATGGCGCAGGATGCCTTCAATTTGGCGGAGAAGTTCCAGGCGCCGGTGTTCGTGTTGTCGGATCTCGATCTCGGCATGAACAACTGGATGTCGGAGGCGTTTGACTATCCGGAGAAGCCGATCGACCGCGGCAAGGTGCTTAGCAAGGAAGACCTGGACAAGCTGGGCAGCTTTGCGCGCTACAAGGACGTGGACGGCGACGGCATCGGCTATCGCACCCTGCCGGGCACCGAGCATCCCAACGCCGCCTACTTCGCGCGCGGCAGCGGCCACAACGAGAAGGCGCAGTACAGCGAGCGCGCCGACGACTACGTCAACAACATGGACCGGCTGAACAAGAAGCTGGAGACGGCGCGCTCCTTCGTGCCCAAGCCGGAGATGGTGGCGAACGGCAAGTCGAAGGTCGGCATCCTGGCCTACGGCACCTCGCACTGGGCGCTGGTCGAAGCGCGCGACCAGTTGCGCAAGGAGTACGGCGTGGAGACCGACTACATCCGCGTGCGCGCCTTCCCCTTCACCCGGGAAGTGCACGACTTCGTGAATTCGCACGAGCGGGTCTACGTGGTGGACCAGAACCGCGACGGGCAGATGCTGCAGTTGCTCAAGCTCGACCTGGATGTGCGCCAGTTGACCAAGCTGCGCAGCGTCAAGCACTACAACGGGCTGCCGCTGGACGCCCGCTCCGTCACCGACGAAATCATTTCGCAGGAAGGGAAATAAGATGGCGAGCACTCCTACCTCGACTCCGCAACAGAAGACCAACCGCATCGGGCTGACGGTGCTCGACTATCGCGGCGGCAAGACCACGCTGTGCGCGGGCTGCGGCCACAACGCCATCTCCGAGCGCATCATCGATGCCGCCTACGAGATGGGTATCAAGCCGGAGCAGCTGATCAAGACCAGCGGCATCGGCTGCTCGTCGAAGGCGCCGGCGTATTTCATCAGCCGTTCCTTCAGCTTCAACTCGGTGCACGGGCGCATGCCAGCCATCGCCACCGGAGCGCTGCTGGCCAACAAGAAGATGATGTGCATCGGCATCAGCGGCGACGGCGACACCGCCTCCATCGGCATGGGCCAGTTCGTCCACCTGATGCGCCGCAATCTGCCCATCATTTACATCATCGAAGACAACGGCGTGTACGGCCTGACCAAGGGCCAGTTCTCCGCCACCGCCGACCTCGGCTCCAAGCTGAAGACCGGGGTCATCAACGACCTGCCGCCCATCGACACCTGCGCCCTGGCCATGATGCTGGGCGCGACCTTCGTGGCGCGCTCCTTCTCCGGCGACAAGAAGCAGTTGCTGGCGGTGCTGAAGGCGGCCATTGCGCACAATGGAACGGCGATGATCGACGTCATCTCCCCCTGCGTGACCTTCAACGACCACGAGGGCTCGACCAAGTCCTACAAGTTCACCAAGGACCACGACGAACCCCTGCACGAGGTCAGCTTCGTGCCCTCGTTCCAGGACATCGACGTGGACTACGATCCGGGCGCCACGGTGGATGTCAGCATGCACGACGGCTCGCGGCTGCGGCTGCGCAAGCTGGAAGAGTCCTACGATCCCACCAACAAGGCGGAAGGCCTGAAGCGGCTGAGCATCGCCCACGAAAAGGGCGAAATCCTGACCGGCGTGTTCTACGTCAACACCAAGGCGCAGAACTTCATGGAACTGCTCAACGTTACCGACGACCCGCTGGCCACCCTGCCGGCCGAGCGCGTGCGCCCCTCGCGCCAGGTGCTGGAGGAGTGCATGGAGGAGTTGAGGTAGTTTCAGTTTCAGTTTCAGCAAGAGCCTGGCCGGAAGCGGCCGGGCTTTTTGCTTTTGTGACGAACCAGCAGCAACACTGGATTAAGACAAAAAACAGCGTGCCGAAGCGCAGCAGCGGCAAACCTGCTGCCCACGGCGGACTTCGAAGGTAAGCAGATGTTCCTTTGGAGACCCTGTGCGCACTGCTTCCATCGCGATTGTGAACGCTATCCTTGCCGTCCTGCTGATTGGCTGCGGCGGCGTCGCAACCCCCAGTACTCCTGCTTCCAATACGCCGATTGGGAACGGCGGCACCACCATGCCGACCACGCCAGCGCCTCCGGCGCCGCCGCCGAACGACCCCACTCGGCCGTCGAATCCCGGCATGTACCAGGTACAACTCGTCTCTTACGAGCACCCACAGACGTCCGTGGGGCAGGTGACGGTCGATCCGGTGTCGAACAACGGCGACATGAACCTGACGCTGAAGCAAGTGGTGGCCAACGCTACCGTGTACGTCCACTTCTGCCGCTTCTCGACCAACTGGATGGAATGCTTCGAGGTGGGGAGCACGACCACCGACGCCAGCGGCAACGCCAGCGCTTCCATGAAGTTTCCCAAGCAGGGCATATGGGCGGGCGTGTTCTACGTCTCGCCGGACAATTGGACGAGTTTTTCCGGTGCCACCATCTGGTACGAGACCGAACCGAGTCCCTACGGCGACAACTTCAACGTGGGCCAGAACTACCGGGTAGCGCTGTATCCGGAGTCGTCGGTGAGCGGCGGCGTCGGCAAGGACGTGCCGGCGTCAACCCTGGGCAGCGGCTTCGTCAGCGTGAACGGCAACATGGTGCACGTCGAGGTGAAGGGCGCGACGCCGAACACCGATTACATGCTGACCTTCTGCGCCAACGGCGGCTTCAACTCGTCATGCAACGAGTTCGGCTCGGGCAGCACCTTCACTACCGACGCTTCGGGCAACGGCAGCACCGACCTGCAGGCGACCACCGCGCCCGCGGAGGTGTTTTTCGTCGATCCCAACGGCGCGCGCGGCGGGTACGTCAGCGCCTTTGTGGTCCAGTAAGCGCATGGATAGGGAACAAAAGGCCCGCAGGGAGCGGGCCTTCTTGTTCCGGCGGGGAAGAGTTAGATGCCCTGCATGCGGTTCATGGCATGCACCAGGCGGGTGTTGTCCTCGTCGTCGATAGCCAGGAAGCGGAACGGTTGGCGGCGCGGCGCCTTGGCATTGGACAGCATCTGGACCACGGCGCGCACCCTGCCGACCCGCGTTTCCAGCACCACTTCGGCGACGGTGTCATGGGCGACGGTATTGGCCACCTCGGCCAGGCCACCGGTCAGGGAAATGTTGTAGAGGGAGCCGGGGACCTGCAGGTTCTCCAGGTAGAAGAGAACGCCTTCACCGGCAGCGCGCATACGGGGCGCCCGCACCGACTGATGCGGTTGGGGGAAACGCGGCATCGGATTGTTCCTCGTGGGTGGCCTAACGATCAGCCACGATTTGACAGCACCTACCGCAACGACTTGGGATCCGAAAGATTGCGTGGCGACTTGCGATTGAGCAAAGAAACCAGCTCCGAAGCGGCGCCGGGAGTTCCCGCGGCGTGCTTGCGGATGATGTCGGTAGCGCTCAGCTTGCGACCGTACAGGTTCTCGTTGGCGCCATTGTCTTCGCGCAGGGTCGAGCCTTCCAGAGAAATTCCGGCAAACAGGCCGCGCGAGCGGGAATAGGAAAGCACCTCGGCGCGCATGACGATATCGGTGGCGGCGGTCGCGTCCCGGCCCTTAGGACCGGCGGCCGCGGAAGCATCCGCGCCCAGCTTGACCTTGCTTTTCAGCAGCGACTGCGCGCCGCGCGGGTTCATCACCAGCAACACAAAATCCGTAGCCTGGCCGCCGAGTTGCAGGCCGATGTTGGCGCCTTCCAGCGCGTACAGCGCCGGGGTGCCCCACGGGCCGCTGTAATGCTCGCCGGAGCGGCAAATCATGGCGCCGCGTCCGAAGCTGCCGCCGATACCAATGGCCAGCTTCTTCACCGAGGGCAGCACGATCACGCATTCCGCCTTGTCCAGCAGCGGCTGGGGAATATTGTCGGGAACATCCAGGATCTCTTTCAGAACTTCACCCGCGTCCTTGAGGCGGTCGCGTTCCTTGTCGCCCTTGGCGGCAAAGGCGGTGCCCGTGAGGGCCAGCATCAGCATGACGGCTAACATTCGCTTCATCGTGAATTCCCGGTTACCGGTTCCCGACCGCGGGAACGGCGACCCGCTGAAAGTTAAGGTTCGCACCTGCGGCCGCCGGCGACGAGATTACCAAGGCCGCTTGTCCAGGGTAATTGGCCGCTTGGCCAATGCGGTATGCTCGACAGCTCCTATGCATACCCCTTGGCGAATCATACAGGTAGCGTCATTTCTCGGCATGGTGCTGATGATGGTAACCATCGGCGCCGGGGCGGGTCCCCAGGCTTCTGCGCCTCCCAATGAGCCGGCGCAGGTGGAAATCAACAACGGCCGCATGGTCATTCGCTACCACGGGGCCGACCTGCTGGTCGCCGGCGCCTCCACAGCCGCGCCGGACGGAAGCCCACTGGCGATCACTTCCGGCAACTCCACCCACACGGGCCCGTACGTGAGTCTGGAAACGAGCGAGTCTCGCGGCGCGCGCGGCGAGGTTGAGCAGCGCGTCATTCTCACGATCAAGAACTCCGACGGTCCTTTTCGGCTGCTCGGCACGGCCAGCACCAGCGAGGAAGGCTTTCCGGCGGAGACTTACTCAGCGGCGCAGCAGCGCTTTCCCTACATCCGCAACAGCGTGGGCCTGAGTCACAATCTGCGCAATAACGCGCTCTACGACCGGCACTGGGACTGGGAATTGGAAGGGCCGGGCGATGGGGCGACGCAGATCACGCCGGAGGAGTGCGCACGCGGGGGCGCGTGCGCTCCAACAGTCAACCTCCAGTTTCGCTGGGTCTCGTCGGGCACGAAGATCGTGCTGACCTTCCGCCCGCGCTTCTACCAGAAGCATAAGAACATCTCCTGGTTCGAGCCATGGAATTACAAGGCGTGGAAGGATTCCATCGCCGGCTGGTGCTCCTGGTGGGCCTATCGCGATGCCATCACCGAGGGCGACGTGCGGCGCGTCACCGACTTGTTCGCCAAGAAGCTGCGCGATTTCGGCTACCAGTACATTCAGATTGACGACGGCTACGAGGTGTCCACCGCGGGCAAGCCGCAGGACTTCCTCACCACCGATGCCAGGAAGTTTCCCTCCGGCCTGGCCGCGCTGGCGGAGATGATCCGCTCCCACGGCATGAAGCCGGCGATTTGGGTCAACGTCCATTTCGGCGATCAGCAATTTGTGGAGCAGAACCCGACCTTCTTCATCCGCGATGCCGCTGGCCATCCCGCCAAGGGTCCGTGGATCGAGTACGGCATCGACGGCTCCAATCCCGCGGCGGTGGACGCGCTGGTGCGGCCGCTCTACCGCGAACTCCACCGGCAGGGCTGGCAGTACGTGAAAATCGACGCCCTGCGCCACCTGCTCTATGACGCCACGTATCCCAACCGCGCGTACTTCGCCGCGAAGGGAATCAGCGGGGAGCAGGCGTTCCGAAACGTGCTGACAGCGGCGCGAGAGGAGTTGGGGCCCGACACCTACATCCTGGCGTGCTGGGGCGTGCTGCCGGAGGTGGTGGGCATCGCCAATGGCGACCGCCTGGGCTGGGACGGCTTCGGCCCGTCCACGCTGGTGCAGTACAACTCGTGGAACAACGTGGTATGGCGCAACGATCCCGATCATGCCGACATCACGCCGCCCGGCGAGGAGATCATCCGGCCGGCGCTGGTCTCGATGGCGGGCGCACAACTGCTGCTCACCGACAAAGTCGAGGTGTACGAGGACGACGCGAAGATTGAAGGCGCCAAGCGGGCGGCGCCGGTGCTGTTCACCACCCCGGGACAGTTGTACGACTTCGATCCCAGCAAGACCAACAACCTCATTGCCGGGCTGCGTAATCAGAACGGCGGAGCCAAGCCGGGGCCAATTGACGCCGACCAGACCGGCGTCGAGAGTCCGTGGTGGATGCTCGATATCAACCGTCCGTTCGAGTCCTGGTCGGTGCTGGCGCGGATGAGCTATAAGCCGCAGCCCGCGGCAACCGTGCGCTTTGCCGACCTGGGCCTGCCCGGCGACCGCGCCTATCTCGTGTACGAGTTCTGGTCGAAGAAATTCCTCGGCAGCTTCCGCGATTCCTTCCCCGCGCCGGCGCAGCAGGCGAAAGAAGTGCGTGTGTATGCGATCCGCGAACAGGTGGACCATCCGCAGATCGTCTCCACCTCGCGCCACATCAGCCAGGGTGGAGTAGATCTGGACAATGTCAGCTGGGCGGCAGGGAAGCTGAGCGGAACGAGCGAAGTCGTCAGCGGCGATCCTTACACCATCACCATTTACGCGCCGGGAGCAAAAGTCGTACAGGCGGCGAAGGGATGGAAAGTCCGCCGCGACGGCGAACTCGTCCTGCTGTCGCAAACGCCTGAAACAACGGGAAGGCTGCAGTGGTGGATGAGCTTCGAATAAGGGACGAAATACGTAGCGACAGGCGCCCTCGCCTGTCGGGCGGGCGCGCCAGCGCCCGCAGATGGCGAGCTGCGCTCGCCAGTGCAGGCGAGGGCGCCTGCACCTACGCAATCTTCTACGCCGCTAGCGGATCGTCCTTGCTCTTATTCTGATTCTCCTTCTGCCGCTGGCCGGGATTCTGGTCGTTCAGCTGGGCCTCGGGTTCGCCGGTGTGCTCTTCGTTGTTGCCGGGCTCGGGGAAGTCGGAATCGCTGGCCTTCACCAGGCGGTTGTCGGTGCGGTGCGGCAGTTGGCCGGACAGCGAAGTGTTGGTGTCCTGGTTGCGGCGGTCCTGCTCGACGGCGCCTTTGCGCTCGTCTGCGTCGTGGGTTGGCATGGAGAATAAGGATGAACGAAGGAGGGTCGCTGTTGCCTGGGCCGGAGTTTCAACGCCAAGGACGCAGAGGGACGCAAAGGAAACACAAACGCTCTGTCTTTGCGTTCCTCTGCGTCCTTGGCGTTGAAACCCTTCGCGAAACTTTTTTCAGCGGCAGGGGTTCACCTGAAATGAATGGGAACTGGGCCGGAAGAGGGTTGAGGCTGGGACCGGACCCCCACCGGACCGGCAAAATGACAGCGCGCGGTGGCCAGCTGCCGCTGTCCTGGCCCAGTTCCTCTTCGCTCCTTATCGAGGGCCCTGTCGCATACTCCTGAGTGGAAACGAAAACGGCCGCCGGACTCCCCGCCGGTGGCCGCTTTCTTTTCGTGACATGTTTCCGCGCGGGCTGGCACAATCCCACCATGAGCAGCCCCGGGCCCCTGTACCGGCCATTCGAACGCCTGGTCAGGATCTACATCAAAGGAAGGGAATTCCAGGTTCCCGAAGGAAACACGCTGCTGCGCGCCTTTCAATACCTGGCGCCGGAGCAGGTCTCCTACGGACGCTTCTGCTGGAATGAAGACTGCCAGTACTGCCGGGTGAAGTACGACATGGGCGACGGCACTCCGGTGCGGGCCGCCCTTTCCTGCAAGCTGATGGTCGAAGACGGCATGCGCGTGGTGGAGACGGCGCACGAGATCAAGTACTGCCTGCGCGAGTTGAAGCTGGAAGCGGAGCCGGTGCCGCGAGAAGAGCCGACGTAACCATCCGATCTCTGTGACCTTTGTGTGACCCTCGTGTCCTTCGTGTGAACCGGCCTTCCTGTTCACACGAAGGACACGAGGGTCACACGAAGGTCACGAAGTTACGTCGGAACCTTCAAGATGAGATACCCCCCTGCCAGCCCGAAGATCAGATCCGGCGACCAGGCCGCCAAAAACGGCGGCAGCTGGCTGGTATTGCCCAGTCCCTCGAACAGCAGGGCAATCACCCAATAGACCACGGCAACGCCGATCGCGGTCGCCACTCCCGCCACCGGCCCGCGCCGGCCCGTGCGCAGCGCAAAAGGAATCGCCAGCACCGCCATGACGAAGGTGATGATGGGAAAGGCGAACTTCTTCTGCAACTGCACCCGCAGGCGCACCACGTCGAAGCCGCTGCGCTGCAAGTCGCTGATGTAGCGGCGCAACTCCTCCGCGTTCATCTCCTGCGACTGCTTCACTTCTTTCTTGAAGTACGCGGGCGTCTCGCGTAGCTCGGGCGAGGTGCTGACGTCGAAGGCGCGGAAATTGGCGATCGCCGTGCCCTGGAAGTCGCGCTCCCAGCCGCGCTCGAAGATCCATTCGTTCACCGTGTCGGACCAGTGCGCGCGCTCGGCGTAGATCTGCCGCGTCATCTCGAAGGTCTTGGGATCGAACTCGTAAACCGAGACATTGCCGAAGCGGTTCTGGTCGGGATCGAAGAACTGGTAGTAGTAGATGTTGGAGCGCTCGCCGAAAATCCATTTGCGATCGGGGCGCAGGTAGGTTTGCGCCGGCTTGCCCTTGATCTGGTTGCGCAGCGCGTCCTGCCGCATGTTGGCGTAGGGCAGGTAGAACTGGTCGAAGAAGAACAGCCCGGCGGAGAACACCGCGGCGATCACCAGCACCGGCACGATGGCGCGGTAGATGCTGATGCCGGTGGCCTTCATGGCGGTGATCTCGTTGGACTTCTGCATCAGCCCGAAGGTGATCAGCACCGACAGCAGCACGCTGATGGGAATCGTGTTGTACAGGAAATAGGGCGTCACGTTGACCAGGTACTCGCCCACCAGGATCAGCGGCACGCGGTTGTGAATGATGTCGCCCAGCAGCTCGAAGAAGGTGAAGACCAGCAGCAGCACCAGGAAGGTGCCGATGATCAGGCCGAGATAGACCATGAAGTCGCGCAGGATCAGGTCGTCGAGCAGCAGCGGAAAGCGCGCGTTGAAGAGGCGGCGCGCCAGCGGCGGGCGGCTGAGGTCGCGAGGGGAAACCAGTTCGGAGGCTTCGCGGCTGATGCGCGCCTTAAGCCGGTTCCAGGCATCGCGCGCCGAGCCCAGTTCCATCGGCATACGCTCCGCCCGCCACAGCAGCACCAGGCCGCCGACCAGGAAGACGATGTTGCCCATCCACAAGCCAACCCCGGGCGCGATTTTGCCCTGGCGCGCCAGCGACATCCCCGCCAGCGACAGGAAGTAATACAGGAACACCAGGCCGATGGTGAGCACGAAGCCGGTGCTCTTGCCGCCCTTCTTCGCCGACAAGCCGAGGGGAATTCCCACCAGCGCCAGCACCACGCAGGCGGTGGGCAGCGCCAGGCGGCGATGAAATTCGATCCGGTAGGTACGCTGTTGCGAGGGGGAGGTCGCCGGCGAGCGGGAGAGGCGCAGCAATTCCGTCGTCGGCAATTCCGAGGCGGGCGTGACCTGGGCTACGCGCTGCTGCTGCGCCGCCGGCATGGGCAGCGGGATGTCGGTCTGCTGGAAGGTGGAGGTCAGGTTCTGGGAGGGATCGCGCGGATCGCTCTCGTACTGCGCGCCATTCTCCAGGTGCAGGCGAAGCCGCTCTCCGCCCTCGTTGAGCACCACGCCCCGTTGCGCCATGGTGACCTTCGGCACCGAGCGGTTGGTCAGATCGGCGAGAAACACGCCCTTCCACAACGCCGCGCCGCGGCCGGTGCTGACGTCCTCGACGTAGAGCACGTAGTCCTTGAAATCTTCGTAGAAGACGCGCGGCTGGATCTCGAAGGAGGCCTGCGAGGTGCGCAGCTTGTCCTGCAATTGGCCCAGTGCGGCGGCGGAACGCGGCGCCACCCAGACGTTGTTGGCCAGCGCCAGCAACCAGCTCACGCCGATGAAGATGGAGAGGATTTTGACGAAGGTTCCGGCGCCGATGCCGCTGGCCCGCATGGCGGTGATCTCGCTGTCGGCGGCCAGCCGGCTGAGCCCGATAAGGATGCCGACCAGCACCCCCATGGGGATGGTGACAGTCAGCGCGGTCGGCAGCGTGAAAAAGAAAATCTCGGCCACGCTGGGCAGGGGAGCGCTGTTGCGCACCACCAGCTCCAGCAGTCGTCCCAGGTCGCGCATGAAGACCACGAAGGTGAACACCGCCGCGCCGATCAGGGCGTGCGACGTCACTTCGCGGAGGACGTAGCGAGTCAGGATCCTCATGCGCTGCGAGAACCTGCGGAAAGTCTAGCAAAAGACAGGGTGTTCGTGTGTTGCTGTCAGAGTGTGTACGTGCCTGAGAGCCAGCGCCTTTTCGGTATCCAAACGC
>DASUBK010000379.1:0-2151 GCA_035763305.1 Terriglobales bacterium
CCGCCGCCGCGAGTTCCTCGGCGAAGTGCGTTGCCTGGTGTTCGACGTCACCCCGCGCCCGAAGGTCAAAGGCCCGCACTTCGTCGGTCGCATCTGGGTGGAGGACGAGGGCGACAACATCGTGCGCATCAACGGCACCTACGCGCCGGAGCGCCGCTTCAATTACTTCTTCCACTTCGACACCTGGCGCATGAACCTGCAGCCGGGTTTGTGGCTGCCGGCGCTGGTCTACACCGAGGAGAGCGATGCCAAGTACGACGTGGGCCGCACTCTGATGATGAAAGGCCAGACGCGGCTGTGGGGCTACAACCTCACCAAGTCCGCGAACCAGTCGGAATTTTCCGATATCCAGGTAGACGATCCCAGCCGGGTACGGGACCAGAGCAACTCCGCCGACAACAATTACAACCCAGTGCAGAGCCAGCACATGTGGGAGCAGCAGGCGGAGGACAACATCCTGGAGCGCATGCAGCGCGCCGGCGTGCTGGCGCCGGCGGGTGATGTCTCCAGCGTGCTGGAAACCGTGGTCAACAACCTGGTCATCACCAATAAGCTCAACGTGGATCCGCCGGTGCGCTGCCGCGTGCTGCTGACCACGCCGCTGGAGAGCTTCACCGTCGGCCACACCATCGTGATCAGCCGCGGCCTGCTCGACGTACTGCCCGACGAGGCGTCGCTGGCCATGGTGCTCTCCCACGAGTTGGCGCACGTGGTGCTCGATCACGGCCTCGACACCAAGTACGCCTTCCTCGATCGACTGCTCTTTCCCGACGAGGACACCTTCCGCAGCATCCACTTGAAGGACAGCGACAAGCAGGAGGACGCCGCCGATCAGAAGGCGCTCGTCTTCCTGCGCAATTCTCCCTACGCCAACAAGCTCGCCAATGCCGGGCTGTTTCTCAAGGCGCTGGAAAACAGCTCGCCGGAGCTGACCAACCTGATCAGCCCGCACTTCGGCAATCGCCTGGTCAAGGGCAAGAGCGTGCTCCGCATGGAAGCGCTGATGCAGGCCGCACCGCAGTTGAAGGTGCGCGATCCGAACCAATTGGCGGCGCTGCCACTGGGCAGCCGCATCAAGCTCGATCCCTGGACCGATCACCTGGAGCTGCAGAAGACCGGCGTGGTGCCCCTGCGCTCGGCGCGCGACAAGATGTCGTTTGAGGTGACGCCCGCCTTCCCCATGCTGTCTCGCTATAAGGAAGCTACGGCAGCAAAGGCGGCGGCTGCGCCGGTGGCAGCGCAGAAGTAGGAAGAAAGGTTTCGGAGGTTTCGCAGGTTTCGGAGGTTTCGAGATCGGGAAACCTCTGAAACGTCCGAAACCTCCGAAAGCTTCTATTTTTCTGCCACAATCACTGCAAATTCCCCCTTCCGCCACAGCACCTCCGGCTTCAGACCGGCGCGGCGGATGAGGTCCATCTCGGTGTCCAGCGGCATGTAGAAGTCCTCGTGCGACCAGGCGCGCAGCAGCGATTGCGCGCGTTGCGGCGTGTACGTTCGCTCCATGTGCGCCTTCCACGCGCGATGCTGCCGCGCGGCCAACTCGCGCTTCGCGGCCGGATAACAGTCGACGCTGATGAGCACGCCGCCGCGGCGCAGCGACTTGGCAATCCGCCGAAAGAAGGAACGCTTCGCCGCCTTGGTTCGAATGTGATGCAGCGCCAGCGAAGCGACCACCGCATCGCATTGCGGGATCTCCGCCTCGGCGAACGAACTGCACACGCAGGTGGCGCGCCCGGCCAATCGCCCGGCCGCGACTTTGAGAATCTCCGCGTCGGCGTCGATCCCGACCACGCGCGCCCGCGGCGCGACTCGCACGCACGCCTGCGCCAGCGCACCCGTCCCGATGCCCAGGTCCACGATGGTGCGCGCCCGCGCGGGAACCGCGGCCGCCGCCACCGCCAGCATCTCCTCGTAATTGGGGATGAAGCTGCGGATGCGGGCGTCGTACTCCGCCAGATCAATGCCGAGATGGGTCGCTACGCTCATGCGAGTTCTACGTAGGTGCAGGCGCCCTCGCCTGCACAAGCCTTGGATTCAATGCAGATCCGCGCGTGCAGGCGAGGGCGCCTGCACCTACGTGATTCTGGTAATCCTACGTCACCCCGCCCCGCAGCACCGTGGATATCGAGGGTCCGGCGGCGGCTTTCGCGG
>DASUBK010000380.1:0-5480 GCA_035763305.1 Terriglobales bacterium
AATATCCGGTGTTCGTCGCCACCGTGCCCACCGACAAGCTTTTTCATGTCCAGGTAGGCCCGTTCCCTGACATCAAGGACGCCGACGGCATGCGCCAGCGGTTGACCTCTGACGGCTACAATCCGATCGTGAAGAAGTAGGAATCGTGTTGGTGCAGGCGCCTCGCCTGCACGGGCCCAGGCCCAAAAACATGGAGGCCGGTCGACCCCGACCGGCCTCTTCCCTTTGCGTTCCTTTGCGTCCTTTGCGGTGGATTCCCTACGCCGCCGACTCCGACGCCAGGACCTCGATGCCCAGCAAGTCGTCGATTCGCTGCAGCAGGTCCTTGGGCACGCAGCCCTTCTCCATGTGGGCGTCGATATGATCGCGCAGCTCTTCCGGGACATCCGCCACGCCGGTGAAGAGCAGGATCGGAACCTCCGGCTTGAGGCGCTTCATCACCGCCGCGACGCTATTGCCGTCCACTTCGGGCATGGCGTAATCGAGGATGACCGCGTTGACCGGTTGCACGGCGAAGATCTGCAGTCCCTCTTCCCCGCTGGCGGCGCTCACCACTTTGTAGCCGCGGCCCTGGAGGTAAAGACACCATCCGGACAACGCAACTTTCTCGTCATCCACACACAACAGCAGGTGGTCCTGGCGATGTTTGGGCATAAAACCGTCAACCGGCCTTTAGGGCCGGTTGATGGATTCGATTGCGTTTGAGCTACTTTGGATGCCAGCGGAGATGGATAAACTGCCGGCACACACGAGAGGGCTTCGTTATCCCAGCGAAGGCCGGTCGAGGTCGACCGGCCTCCATGAGACAAAGGCTAGTCCCCTGCCGCGCTGGCCGCCAGTTCCGGACGTGGTTTTGGGGCGGCGGAGGGCGCGGTCCGCATCTGCGAAAGTGCGTCGTTCAGTTGCCCGGTGGTCTTGACGACTTGCTGCAGGGCCCCGGAAACATCCTGCGCGGCGTGCAGCGCGCGCTGCCCGTCGGCGGCGACCGAGCGCACTAGCAGCGCGATGCGGTCGGATTCCTCCGCCTGGCGGCGCAGAGTGTCCGCCATGGCCTCCGCCTGGTCGGTGGACTGGCGCAAGGTAGCGGAGATGGTGGAGAACGCCTTGCCGCACTGCTCGGTCAAGCGGCCACCGACGTCGGCGGCCCGGTTCGCCTGCTCGACCAGAGCCAGCACCTCGCCGCTCTCCGCCTGGATATTCTTCAGCAGGTTAACGATCTCCTTCACCGAGGAGCGGGAGTGTTCGGCCAGCTTGTTCAATTCGGTGCGCAGCACCTGGATGCCGCTGGCGGCGTCGCGCGCCTGCGAAGCCTCGATGGCGGCATTGAGCGCCATCAGGTTGGTGTCCTGGATGATGTTGATGATCTCGTAGATCTGCAGCGAGCGATCGCCCAGGGCCTTGATGCGCGAAGCGGTGTCCGCCATCGCGGCGCGAATCCGTTCCACGCCTTCGGAGGCTTCACCGACCACGGCGTTCCCGTGCTCCGCGAGCTCGCTGGCGTGAGAGGCCATCTGGGCCGTTGAACGCGCGGTCTTGCCGCTCTCGCGCAGGGCGGAAGTCATCTGCGCGGCGGCCTCGCTCGCCTCCGTGATGGAGGATTCCTGGCTACGGAGTGCCGTCTGCACTCCACTGGCGGAGTTGGTGGCGCGAGCGCCGCCGCCGTCGAGTTCGTTCAGGTTCATACGCAGGCGCTGCACGCGCGTCGCCATGGCTTCCATCAGGCTGTTGACGGTTTCCGACAGCTCCTGCAGGCCGGGTTCGGCTGAGCGCACGCGAACACTGAGGTCGCCGCGCACCACCGGGGTGAGCGCGCTGGTCATCTGCGCGGCCTCGTTCTGCAGCGATTCGGTGGCGGCGCGCGCGGAGGAAGCGCCGGCCAGCGTCTCCGACATGCGGTTGCAGTTGTCGGCGATCAGGGCGAAATCGTCGGCCGAATCCAACTGCAGGTGCGCTTCCGCGTCGCCGGCGGCCAGGCGCTCGGTAAAGTCCGCCACCTGCGTGACCGGCTTCACGATGCGGCCGCCGAGGTGCAGGATCATCCACAGCGTCGTCGCCACCACCAGGAATAGCGCGCCGAGGAATTCAAATCCCGCCGTCTGCGGCAGGGCGCCGAAATCCAGCAACGACAACCCGCCCGAGCGCGCACCCGCGGCGTACGCCAAGCCGAGCACCAAAAGCAACACCACTGCGTTGGCCGAAACCACCAGCCAAATCACTCCACCGATACGGCCTTTCATGGGCCCTCCTGCAGGATTGCTGCTGCGTACTGTACCGAAGTTTTTCCCTCGCGAATACGACTTTCCATGGTTCCTCCTGCACGGAAGTGCCATGCCATGAACCAACCTGATACACGGATTTGCCCAGCAAAAAGCCCGGCCGTTTCCGGCCGGGCTCAACTGGCGACTGGCTACCGGCGACTGGCTACTGATCCTGCGGGCGGCGCTGCAGAACCGGCGGCTGATCGTCGTTCTGCTGCGGGCTCGAAGGATGCCGGCTTAGGATCGGCCGGTTGGTGTCGTCGTTGTACTCGCTCTGCGGCTGATCCATGGCGCGGCCGCGCTCCATCTGGCCTGACGGGATGACCGTCAACGAGTCCTGCAACTGGAAGTTCAGCACCGACTCCGAGGGCAGCGAAATCTGCTGGCCCTTGGTGGCGCCCTGCACGCCGGTACCGGCGCCGGCGCCGATCACCGAACCGATGGCCGCGCCTTTCCCACCGCCGGCGATGCCGCCGATGATGGCCCCCAGCGCCGCGCCGCCGCCCACCGTGGCCGCGGTGCGCTTGCCGCGCGAGGTGCCCTGCTTCGACCATTGGCTGGTCTGGAGCCCGTAGGACTTGCCGTTAACCGTCAAGCGGGTCAGTTCCAGCACCAGTTCCGACTGGCCCGCGAAGTGGCCGGCGCTCTTGACGCTGACCACGCGGCCTTCGATGTCGGCATTCTGCGGAATGACGACCTCATCGCCGACGTAGACCGGGTCGGAGAGCGACGCGCGGAAAGTCTGGCCTTCCTGGGCGGTCTCGGAATCGAGAGCGTCAATCAGGCGCACCGCCAGCGTGCTGCCCCCGGGGACCGTCACCCGACGCACCGGAGTCGGCGCCGGAGGCGGCGGAGTGGACATGGCCGGCGCGGGAGCCGCGTCGTTGGACGCGCTGGTCACCGGCGGCACGTAAGCAGCCGCGGGCGCGCTTGCCCGGCTGGTATGCCGGGCCGGGGCCGTGCGTCGGGGTTCGCTGCGCCGCCGCGGCGCGGGCGCTTCTTCTACCGGCGCAGGCGCGGGCTCCTCGACCTGCGCGGTCTGCGGCGGGGTTACCTGGAGGTTGTTCACCACCGTCTTCACGCCGGCGATCTGCGAGGCATCGTTGGCCGCGGCGGCGCGTTCCGTGTCATTGTTCACGGTTCCGTTTAAGGTCACGATGCCGTTGGCGGCCTGCACGGTAATCTGGCGGCTCTGGATGCCCTGGTCGGCCGAAATCTTGTTCTGCACCTGGCCGGCCAGCTGCGCATCGCTGACTCCGCGACTGCAAGCCACGCCCGCGGCCAAGGCCGCAATCATGGCCAGTGCGAGTACGAGGGATGAGATTCTCGCTTTCATAACGTCACTCCTGAATTCTTGGGCAGCTACCCTGATTAGATGCACGGCAACCGCGTTCGAACCCTAGAAACGCCCTGCCATCACCAACCCTGATCGCGCGCCTAAGTTTCGGCTGAGGGGTAATTTAGCGCGCCCGTATCCCGGGCGTATATGGGCCGTTCGGCGCGACCCAGGCGGAAAAAAGGCTTAGTACTTTGGTGGACGCCTGATTCCTGGTTCACGACCGTCGCGAAGGTTTCCGAACTGTTACAATCTGGCGCTTCGTCCGTCGCTAATTGTGAGCGCGACGGCGGTGTGATACAAGTCGCTTCTCCCTGGAGCGTGCCCGGGGAAAAAGGAATCTCCTCGGTGAACGGATTTGCCCAGGTCGAGCGCAGCGCTTTCGATCCCCAGATCGGCGGGTTCCAGTACTACATCGCCTTCAATCCCAATATGACGGCGGAGGACGACGAGGTCGCCAACCGCATTCCAGTGGAAGCGGCGATTTCCATCGGCGAGAGCGGCGAACTGGCCGACTTCACCTTCGAACTGCCCAAGAGCTGCCGCAGCGACGAGGCCATCTCGTTCCTCACCCGCCAGCGCAACGTGCAGTACGTCGAAGGGCACGTCTTCGTGACCTTCCCGGGGCAGAGCGGCGACACGGTGGCGCGCGCCGCCGGCCGCCTGGAACTCGACGTCGTCGGGCGCATCATCGGCATGGACATCCTGTGGACCCCCGCCGCGCCGGAAGCGTAGGAAGTTTCTCGTTCTAGCGCGCCGCAGCGGCCACGGTGTGGGCTTGCGCGTCGTGGCGGGCGCGCTGCACCTCTTCCACGTCGCCCATCACGATCAGCACCGCTCCCGTACGCAGTACCAGATTATCCGGCGGGTTGACCAGGAAATCGTGGCTGCCCTCCGCCGAGGTGCTCTTCACCGCCAGCGGCATCAGGCTGTAGCGGGCGCGGAAGCGGACGTCCGCCAGCGTCTTGCCCACCCACTTCGATTCTTCCCCGATCTCGATTTCGTCGATGCGCAAGGTGCGCGACTTCTCCCGCAGCATGAGGTCGAGGAAGCTGGTCACGTGCGGCCGCAGGGCTTCGCTGGCCAGGCGCAGCCCGCCGATGTGGTTGGGTGACACCGCGGAGTTTGCGCCCGCCTTGATCAGGCGCTCGGAATACTTGAGGTCGGCGCAGCGGGCGATGATGCGCACCTGCTCGTTGCTCTGCCGCACCATGACGGTGATGACCAGGTTGTCCTTGTCGCCGGCCACGGCGGCAATCACGCAGCGCGCCCGCGCCAAGCCTGCCTCGATCAAAATCTTCTCGTCGGTGGCGTCGCCAAGCAGGTACAGGATGTCCTGGTACTTGCCTTCCTCGTGCTCGCGGAAGCGCTTGATGTTCTCCTCGTTGGACTCGATGACGATGTACGGCGTGCCCGTCTTCTGGAGTTCCTCGACGGCGTAGCGCCCGGTGTCGCCCAGGCCGCAGACGATGAAGTGGTCTTTCAATTCGCGGATGCGCTTCTGCATGCTACGTCTCCAGAAGATGTTGTGCAGCTCGTATTCCACCAGGAAGGCGGTGACCACGGAGAACACGTACACCGTGATCATCACCCCGACCACCACCACGAACATGTTGAAGACGCGCAGGGCGGCATTGTGCTCGGTGGGCACGATCTCGCCATAGCCGACTCCCGCCAGGGTGATCACCGCCATGTACACCGCTTGCAGGTAGCCGACGTTCCCGCCGCCCAGCACCCGGTACCCGATGACGGACAGGGCCATCATCGCGGTCATCAGCAGGAGCGCGTACAGGAGCCGGCGGCGGATGTTCATGTGTTAGGACCCGTCGTGGGGAACTGAACTGGAGGAAAGCAGCAGGATTCTACCATCGCTTCCGCGGGGTAAC
>DASUBK010000381.1:0-5057 GCA_035763305.1 Terriglobales bacterium
GTACTCCACGCCGCGGCGGCTGGCAGTGCTGGCGAAGGGAATCGCCGACAACCAGGCGGATGTGGAGGAGCAGGCGACGGGACCCGCGTGGAAGGCGGCGTTCAAGGACGGTCAGCCCGCGACTCCCGCCATCAAGTTCGCGGAGAAATGGGGCGTTCCGGTCGAGAAGTTGGAGAAGGTCGCCACCGCCAAGGGCGAGTACGTCAGCGTGCGGGTCACGAAGAAGGGACGCACCGCGGCGGAGATCCTGGCGGAGCTGCTGCCGGCCGAGATCGCCGGGCTTTACTGGGCGAAGAACATGTACTGGCGCGCGGGCAAGCCGGAGCGCTTTGTGCGCCCGCTGCGCTGGATGGTCGCGCTGCTCGACGGCGAGGTGGTGCCGCTGCAAGTGGCGGGTATCGAGGCGGGGCTGGTCTCGCGCGGGCACCGCATTCTGGGGCGCGAGGTGCACATCGGCGAGCCGGCGTCGTATGCCGCGGATCTGAAGGAGGCGGGCGTCTTCGCGCAGCCGGAAGAGCGCCTGCAGATCATCCGCAAGGCGCTGGACAAGGCCTGCCGCACCATCCCGGGAGCGCGCTGGCGCGAAGATGCGGAGCTGCTGAGCACGGTGGTCAACCTGACGGAGTTCCCGTCGGTGATCATCGGCAACTTCGATCGCGAGTTCCTGTCACTGCCGGAAGAGGTGCTGGTCACAGTCATGCGTGACCACCAGAAGTATTTCGCGGTGGAAGATGCGAGCGGCAAGCTGGCGCCGCATTTCCTGGCGGTGCTCAATACCGACAGCGATCCGCAAGGGCTAATCCGGCACGGCAACGAGCGCGTGCTGCGGGCGCGTTTCAACGATGCCCGCTTCTTCTGGGATACCGATCAGAAGATCCCGCTGCGCGAGCGGGTGCCGATGCTCAAGGCGGTGACCTTCCAGAAAGACCTGGGCAGCTATCACGACAAGACCATGCGGGTGCAGCGGCTGGCCAGCCAGATCTGCGAGGCGTTGAATGACACAGAACACGGGTCGGAGACCCGTGCCACACAAGCCTCGGTTCCTCAGAAGAAGGTGGTGCGGGAGGGGATCGTGCACAAGGCGGCGCTGCTGGCCAAGACCGATCTCACCACCGAGCTGGTGAAGGAATTTACCGAGCTGCAGGGCATCGTGGGCGGGCTGTACGCGCGAGTGCAGGAGCTGGATCCGCTGCTGAACGACGAGCAGCGGCAGGCGATCGCGGCGACCATCTACGACCAGTACAAGCCGGAGTCGATGGAGGACGCAGTGCCGCGGACGGTCGAGGGCGCGGTGCTGTCCATCGCGGATAAGGCCGACTCGATTGCCGGGATGTTCGCGTTGGGGATGGTGCCCAGCGGGTCGAAGGATCCGTTCGCGCTGCGGAGGCAGGCGAACGGGATCGTGAAAACCATAGCCGAGCACAGACTTTCAATTAGCCTCCTTTATCTCGTGCTCGACTCGCTTGCAACCTATGACGGGAGCGAAGCCGCTACAAGGTTCAAGAAGGCTGCCGACGAGCCTGACATGGTTGCGAGAGTAGCCCGGTTGGAAGGCGAGTCCCACGAAGCAGCGAAGAAGCGACTGGCGAACACCGCGGGCTTGGGGACTGTCTGGGAGATCCACGGTTTCTTCCGCGAGCGGCTGGAGTTTTATTTGCGCGAGTCGCAGGGCTTTGCCTACGACGTGGTGAACGCGGTGCTGGCGGCGGGCGTGGATGATATCGTGGACGCGGTCGCCCGGGCCCGGGCGCTCAGCCAGGTTCGTCCCTCGGAAGATTTCGAATCCATCGCCGCGGCGTTCAAGCGGGTCAAGAACATCCTTCGCCAGGCAGGCGAGAAGAAGGTCGCCATCGCCGAGCAGTTCGACGCGGCGCTTTCGTCGGATGACGCGGAGCGCGCCCTGGCGAAGGCGGTGAAAGACATTGCGCCACGGGTGCGGGAGTTGGCGGCGAAGAGCGAGTATGAAGCTGCGCTGGCGGAGATCGCGAAACTACGGCCGGTGGTGGACGCGTTCTTCGATAAGGTAATGGTGATGGTCGAGGACGAGAAGGTGCGGGCGAACCGGTTGGCGCTGCTGCGGTCGCTGCTGAACGAGTTTTCGACGATCGCGGATTTTTCGGAGATTGTGACGGAGAAGAAATAAACGCAGAGGGCGCAAAGGCGCGCAAAGGTTACCGTAGTAGCACAGGGAGCCAGCCCTGCGAATCGGGCTAGTTTAGGAAGTGGGCTTTAGCCCCTGTGGTACGTACCTCAGCGGCTAAAGCCGGAGCGCGGTGGGCGTCAAATGCAGGGCTGAAGCCCTGCTCCACCCGAGCAGGGAGAACTGCGGCGCTGGCGCGCCGCCCGACAGGCGAGGGCGCCTGTCGCTACGTGATGAATATTGAATTCGAAGAGATCAAGCTGAAAGCTGATAGTTGAGAGCTGAAAGCAGAAAAGGACGCAATCATGGCAACTACGTTGAATGGAGTCGAGACACAGCAGGAGAGAACGACGAAGGCGAGCGCGGTGCAGTACGTGTACTTCTTCGGCGGCGGGCATGCCGACGGCAACGGCAAGATGAAAGACGTGCTGGGCGGAAAGGGCGCCGGGCTGGCGGAGATGACCAATGCCGGGCTGCCGGTGCCTCCGGGATTCACCATCCAGACCGAGGCCTGCCGGGAGTGGATGCGCAACCACGTCTCGCCGGAGATGAACCGGCAGATGGAAGAAGCGCTGCGCCGCCTGGAGCAGCTGCAGGGGCAGAAACTGGGCACGGGCGACAACCCGCTGCTGGTCAGCGTGCGCTCGGGCGCGAAGTTCTCCATGCCGGGCATGATGGACACCATCCTCAACCTTGGCCTGAACGACGAGTCAGTCGAGGCCCTGGCGCGCCGCGCCAATAATCCGCGCTTCGCCTACGACTCCTACCGCCGCCTGATCCAGATGTTCGGCAACGTGGTGCTGGAGATCCCCAAGTCCGAGTTCGACGAGGTCTTCGAGGGCATCAAGAAAAAGAAGAAGGCCAAGACCGACACCGACCTCGACGCCGCCGGGCTGAAGGAAGTCATCAAGGAATACAAGCAGGTGGTCAAGAAGGCCACCAAGCGCGAATTCCCGCAGGACCCGCACGAGCAGCTGGTGATGGCGCGCGACGCCGTGTTCCGCTCGTGGGGCAACGAGCGCGCCAAGCACTACCGCCGCATCAACAACATCGACGACATGCTGGGCACCGCGGTCAACGTGCAGGCGATGGTCTTCGGCAACCTGGGCGAGACCAGCGGCACCGGCGTGGGCTTCACCCGCAATCCCGCTACCGGCGACAAGGAGTTCTACGGCGAGTTCCTGATGAACGCGCAGGGCGAGGACGTGGTGGCCGGCATCCGCACCCCGGTGCACATCAGCGAGCTGAAGAAGATCAACCCGCACGCCTACGAAGAGCTGCGCGAGATCACCACCCGCCTGGAAAAGCACTACAAGGACATGCAGGACTTCGAGTTCACCATCCAGGAAGGCAAGCTGTACATGCTGCAGACGCGCAACGGCAAACGCACCGGGCGCGCCGCGGTGCGGGTGGCCATCCAGATGGTGGAGGAAGGGCTGATCTCCAAGGAAGATGCGTTCATGCGCGTGGAGCCGAACCAGTTGTACGACTTCCTGGTGCCGCGGCTGGATGAAAAGGGATCGAAGATCGAAGTGCTGGCGACGGGATTGCCCGCGTCACCGGGCGCGGCGGTCGGACACATCGTGTTCACCGCCGACGAAGCGGTGGAGCGCGCCACCAAGCACAAAGAGCCGGTCATCCTGGTGCGCGGGGAGACCACGCCGGAGGACATCCACGGCATGGAAGTGGCCAAGGGCATTCTGACCTCGCGCGGCGGCATGACGTCGCACGCGGCGGTGGTCACGCGCGGCATGGGCAAGTGCTGCGTGGCCGGCGCCGGCGAGATCGAAGTCGACGAGAAGGCGCGCGAGATGCGCGTCAAGGGGCAGGTGTTCAAGGCGGGCGACTGGATTTCGCTGGACGGCACCACCGGCCGCGTCATCAAGGGCCAGCTCAACACCATCCCGGCGAGCGCGGAAGATCCCGAGCTCAACAAGCTGATGGGATGGTCGGAGCCGCACCGCGACATGGGCGTGCGCGCCAACGCCGACATCCCGCGCGACGCGATCCAGGCGCGGGCGTTCGGCGCGGAGGGCATCGGACTGTGCCGCACCGAGCACATGTTTTTCGCCGAGGACCGCATACCGCACATCCGGGCGATGATCCTAGCCAACAACGAGCGCGATCGGCGCGCGGCGCTGAAGAAGCTGCTGCCGCTGCAGCGCAAGGATTTTGTCGGCGTCTTCCGCGCCATGGACGGCTTCCCGGTGACGATCCGCACGCTCGATCCGCCGCTGCACGAGTTCCTGCCCAAGCGCGAGGAGCTGATGGTGGAGATCGGCGTGCTGGAGGCGACCAAGCCGAAGTCGCCCAAGCTGAAGGAGCTGCGCACGCTGCTGCGGCGGGTGGAAGAGCTGCATGAGTTTAATCCCATGCTGGGCTTCCGCGGCTGCCGGTTGGGCATCGCGTTTCCGGAGATCACCGAGATGCAGGCGCGGGCGATCTTCGAGGCCGCGGTGCAGGTCGCCAAAGAAGGCGTGAAGGTGAAGCCGGAGATCATGATCCCGCTGACCGCCACGTTGAAAGAGATGGCGAACCAGGGCGGCATCGTGCGCCGCGTGGCCGAGGAAGTCTTCGCGGAGAAGGAGACCAAGGTCGAGTACCTGGTGGGGACGATGATCGAGTTGCCGCGCGCGGCGCTGGTCGCGGACGAGATCGCCAAGGACGCCGAGTTCTTCAGCTTCGGCACCAACGACCTGACGCAGACCACCTTCGGCTTCTCGCGCGACGACATCAACAAGTTCCTGCCGACGTACCTGAGCGAGGGCATCCTGAAGCAGGATCCGTTCGCGGTGCTGGACCGCGAGGGCGTGGGACAACTGGTGCGCATGGGAACGGAGAAGGGGCGCAAGACGCGTCCGAACCTGAAGGTGGGAATCTGCGGCGAGCATGGCGGAGAGCCGAGCTCGGTGGAGTT
>DASUBK010000382.1:0-9217 GCA_035763305.1 Terriglobales bacterium
AACTCCGGCTTCTACGACTACGACGCCAGCTGGGCCTTCATCCGCCTGGCTGACGCGCAAAGCCTCTTCGGCGTCGGCGATGTGGTCAGTGTGATCGAGTTCAAGATTGACGACATCTACCAGGCCGAGCAGGTGGGCCGCGAACTCGAGCAAGCCGCCGGCCCCGGCTTCATGGCCAACAACTGGATGGAGCAGAACCGCGCTCTCTTCCGCGCTCTCCGCCTGGAACGCGTCGTCACCTACATCACCATCGGCCTGATCGTCTTTGTCGCCGCCCTTAACATCCTGATCTCGCTAATCATGATGGTGATGGAGAAGACCCGCGACATCGCCGTGCTGATGTCCATGGGCGCGCGTCGCCGCCAGGTACGCCGCATCTTCATCGCCCAGGGCGTGCTGATCGGGGTGGTGGGAACCGCGGTAGGACTGATCGTCGGCTTCCTGCTGTCGTACTTCGCCGGCCAGCATCACTGGATCTCGCTCTCCGCCGAGGTCTACTCGATTGATTACGTTCCCTTCGCCCCGCGCGCCATTGACGGAGTCTTTGTGGCCCTGATCTCCCTGGGCGTGTCCTTCATCGCGACCGTCTATCCCTCCACCTCGGCCGCCCGCATCCTGCCCGCCGAAGCCCTGCGCTACGAGTAGGCTTCCGGCATCGGCCGTCAGTTGTCGGCTGTCGGCCTCCGAGAGCCAATAGCGAACAACATCACCTCCGTAACCGTTTCGGCTCTATGGTTTTTCATAAGCGAAACCTTCGCTTGCCTGCCGTGGTCTAATGGTGCAGGGCAACCCGCAGCTGCACTGAAACTTGTGTCCTGCGGGAGCATGGCTGCATCCAATGGATCAGACCGAAATTCTCCGGGTCGAGAACCTCAAGAAAGTCTTTCGTTCGGGGCGCTCCGACCTGGTGCTCTTTGACAACTTGTCCTTCCGGGTAGCCCAGGGAGAGATGTTGGCCTTAGTGGGACAGTCCGGTGCCGGAAAAAGCACCCTTTTGCACATCCTCGGAGCGCTTGATAGGCCTTCCGAAGGTGACGTATACTGCGCCCACGTCAAGCTGCAGACACTCTCCGAAGACCAGGCCGCCGAGTTTCGCAATCGGCAACTGGGGTTCGTGTGGCAGTTTCACTACCTGCTCCCCGAATTTACCGCTTGGGAGAATGTCGCCATGCCGCTGTTGCTGAGACAGCAACCCCGGCCGGCAGCGGAGGTTGAGGCCATGCGGTGGCTGCGCGAAGTGGGGCTTGAGGATCGCGCCCAGCACCGTTCCGGGGAATTGTCCGGGGGGGAGCAGCAGCGTGTCGCGCTGGCTCGCGCCCTCATCACCCAGCCTCAGCTCCTGTTGGCGGACGAGCCGACCGGCGACCTCGATACGCAGACTTCCGACGCAGTATTCGAGTTGATCGCCCGTCTGCACGCGCAGTACCGGCTTACCTCCCTCATCGCTACCCACAATCTCGCGTTTGCCCGCCGCTGCGATCGCGTGCTGCGGCTGCAACGCGGACGTTTGGAGGAACTTTCCCCCGCCGCGCTGCAAGCGTGACGGGGCTGTGGTACTGGGAAGGACAGTTCGCGATCAGGATCGCAGGATCTTCTTCGCGGTAGGTGGGGCATGCAGCCGTTCGCGGCTGCGGAGGTCTCGGAGAAGAGGGACACAGAATGTTTGAACGCTACACGGAAAAAGCCCGGCGCGTGATTTTCTTCGCCCGCTACGAAGCCAGCCAGTTCGGTTCGCCTTACATCGAGACCGAACACCTGCTGCTCGGCCTGCTGCGCGAAGACAAGGCTCTGACCAATCGTTTCCTGCGCTCGCACGCCTCGGTGGAATCGATCCGTAAGCAGATTGAGAGCCACACCACCATTCGCGAGAAGGTTTCCACCTCGGTGGACCTGCCCCTCTCCAACGAATGCAAGCGCGTGCTGGCCTACGCCGCCGAAGAGGCCGAGCGCCTCTCCCACAAGCACATCGGCACCGAGCACCTGCTGCTCGGCCTGCTGCGCGAAGAGAAGTGCTTCGCCGCCGAAATCCTGCACGAGCGCGGCCTGCGCCTCGGCGCTATCCGCGACGAACTCGCCCGCACCACCCAGGAAAAAGCCGCGCCGCAGCGCTCGCGCGAGTCTTCCCTGCTCAGCGAATTCTCCCGCGACCTGACCCAGGCCGCCATGGACAACCAGCTCGACCCGCTGGTGGGGCGCGATCAGGAACTCGAGCGCGTCGTCCAGATCCTCTGCCGCCGCACCAAGAACAACCCGGTGCTGATCGGCGAGCCCGGCGTGGGCAAGACCGCCATCGTCGAAGGACTGGCGCAGCGCATCGCCGACGGCGAGGTTCCCTCGTTCCTCTCCGACAAGCGCATCCTGGCGCTCGATCTTTCGCTCATCGTCGCCGGCACCAAGTACCGCGGCCAGTTCGAGGAGCGCCTCAAGACCATCATGAAGGAGCTGATGGAATCGCAGAATTCCATCATCTTCATCGACGAACTGCACACGCTGGTGGGCGCCGGCTCCGCCGAGGGCTCGCTCGACGCCGCCAACATCCTGAAGCCCGCGCTCTCCCGCGGCGAGATCCAGTGCATCGGCGCCACCACGCCGGGCGAGTACCGCAAGTCCATCGAGAAGGACCGTTCCCTGGAGCGCCGCTTCCAGAGCGTCAAGGTCCCGCCGCCCAACGAGGACGACGCGGTCAAGATTCTCGGCGGCATCAAGGACCGCTACGAAAAGTTCCACGCGGTGACCTACACCGACGAAGCCATCAACTTCGCGGTGTCGCACTCGAATCGGTACATCCCCGACCGCTTCCTGCCCGACAAGGCGATCGACCTCATCGACGAGGCCGGCGCGCGCGTCAAGCTGCGCCAGACCTCGCTGCCCGACGAGATCACCGAGGTGCAGAAGCGCATTAAGTTCATCGTCCACCGCATGGAGAACGCCATCGCGAACCACGAGTTCGAGAAGGCGCGCTTCTACTCCGACGAGGAGCGCAAGGAGCGCGAGAACCTGCGCGGGCTGCGCGAGAAGTACCACCTCGACGAGTCCTCCACCGGCGTGGTCAGCCGCGAGGACATCGAAGACGTGGTCTCCCGCTGGACCGGCGTTCCCATCACCTCCATCAAGGAAGAGGAAACGCAGAAGCTGCTCCGCATCGAAGAGGAGCTGCACAAGCGCGTCATCTCCCAGGACAAGGCGATCAGCGCCCTGGCCCGGGCCATCCGCCGCAGCCGCGCCGGCCTCAAGAACCCGAACCGCCCCATCGGCTCGTTCCTGTTCCTCGGCCCCACCGGCGTCGGCAAGACCGAGGTCGCGCGCACCCTGGCGCAGTTCATGTTCGGCACCGAGAAGGCCCTGGTCCGCTTCGACATGTCGGAATTCATGGAGAAGCACTCGGTCAGCAAGCTCATCGGCTCGCCTCCGGGATACGTGGGCTACGAAGAGGGCGGCCAGTTGACGGAGCGCGTCAAGCGTGCCCCCTACTCCGTCGTCCTGCTGGACGAAATCGAGAAGGCGCATCCCGACGTGTTCAACATCCTGCTGCAGGTGTTTGAAGACGGCCAGTTGACCGACGGCCTCGGCAACACGGTGGACTTCAAGAACACCATCCTGATCATGACCTCGAACATCGGCGCCCGCCACCTGATGAAGAAGGAAGGCCTGGGCTTCCAGTCCACCGCCGAAGGCGCCACCGCCAAGACGGTCGAGGACCTGGTCAAGCAGGAAGTGAAGCGCGTCTTCAACCCCGAGTTCCTCAACCGCCTGGACGAGGTCATCCTGTTCAACGCGCTCACCGAGCAGGACCTGATCCAGATCGTGGAGCTGATGATCGGCCAACTGAACAGCCACCTGGCGCAGAAGTCGATCACCATCACTGTGACCGACGACGCCAAGAAGTGGATCCTGGACAAGACGCTGACCGACCGCAGCTACGGCGCCCGTCCGCTGCGCCGGGCCTTGCAGAAGTACATCGAGGACCCGCTCAGCGAGGCGCTCATCCAGGGCACCATCCGCACCCGCCCGGCCTTCATCGAGGTCTACCGCGAGGGCGAGCAGCTCTTCTGGCGCCCCGTGGACCAGAAAGAAGCCGAAGGCGTCCTGCTCTACGAGGGATAGGAAAACACGTAGCCGCAGGCGCCCTCGCCTGCGGAAACATTCAGCCGTCAGGATTCGTCCCTGACGGCTGATTTATTTTCCGGTTGGACCGCGCGCAACCGCGCGCGACCTCGCGCGCCTGCGACTTGTGACAGCAGGGTTGGGCCCGGCGCTACTTAAAACAAGGTAGGCCCCGGCGCCTCGCCGGGGCGGTCGCACGAAGCGTCCGAAACGATGCCGCCGCGGGCGCCCCGCCCGCGGCAGCTCAGCCTGGCGCCCTTCGTGTGCCCTTCGTGTCCTTCGTGTGAACCGGCCCACTTCACGGCATCCGGGTCACCCGATCACCCGATTCCTCACTCGTACCTCAGCGTCCTCATCGGATCCACACGCGTGGCTCGCCGCGCCGGCACGTAGCACGCCAGCATGGCCACTCCCGCCAGCAGCAGCGGCACCGACACGAAGGTCGCCGGGTCCGTGGGCGCGACCGCGAACAGCATTTTCGCCATCAGCCGCGTCAGCGCCAGCGACGCCATCACTCCCGCGACCACTCCGGCCGCTACGAGCCACAAGCCCTGCTTCAGCACCAGGCCCAGCACGTCGCCCGAGCTCGCGCCCAGCACCAGCCGCAGCCCGAACTCCTTGGTCCGCCGCGCCACCGAGTAGGAAATCACCCCGTAGATGCCCACCGTGGCAATCGCCAGCGCCACCACCGAGAACATGCTCAGCAATAAAGTCAGGAAGCGCGGACGATCCTGGGCTGCCCCGATGACGTCGTCCATGGTGCGAATGTTGGCCACGGGCAGCGACGGATCCAGCTGTTGCACCTGCTGCCGGACGGCCGCGGGGATTGCCTGCGGATCCCCCTTGGCTCGCACCACGACATACATCGTTCCCTGCCCCGAGCCCGCCGGCTGGTCGTAGGGAAAGTAGAGTTCGGTGCCGGTGGGTTGGTCGATGCCCGCGTTCTTCACGTCGTCCACCACACCCACCACCGTGCACCAGTTCTTGGGGTCCTTGGGACCGGTGTCGCCCGGGCTCACATGCCGCCCCAGCGGGTCCTGCCCCGGCCAGAAGCGCAGCGCCATGGTCTGATTGATAATCACCGCGCACGGCGACATCGGCCCGTCGCTGGCGTCGAAGAACCGTCCCGCCTTCAGCCGGATCTTCATGGTGCGGAAGTAATCCTTGCTGACTGCCTGGTAATAATCGATGTTCTCGATCGGCCCGCCCTCGCGCCTCACGAAGCCCTCGATGCCGGTGTCGTTCATGTTGGGACGCCGGATCGGCGCCATCCCCGACACCAGCGCCGCCGATTCGATGCCCGGCAGGCTGGTGATCCGCTCCTCCAGCCGCCGGAACATCGCGTCCCGGTTCTCGGGCTTGGGATAGCTCCCCGACGGCAGGCTCACGCTCATGGTGATCACGTTTTGCGGGTCGAGCCCAACGTTGACGTGCTGCAGCTTCCAGAAGGCGCGGATCATCAGCCCGCAGCCCACCAGCAGCACCAGCGCCAGCGCCAACTCGCCCGCCACCAGCCCGCGGCGAAACGCCTGCGCGCCCGCGCTGCCGGTGGTGCTGGTGCCGGTCTCTTTCAGCGCGTCGCCGATCCCGCCCAGCAGCAACGAGGTAATCGGCGCCAGCCCGAACAGGATTCCGGTCAGCAGCGACACTCCCAGGGTGAACAGCAGCACCCGCCAGTCAATGCCGATCTCCGCTGCCCGCGGCAACGCCCCCGCATTCGTCAGCGCGATGGCGCGCAAGCCGCCGAAGGCCAGCGCCAGCCCGAAGATCGCTCCAATCAGCGACAGCAGCACCCCCTCGGTCGCGAACTGCCGCGACAGTCGCCACAGGCTCGCGCCCAGCGCTTCGCGGATCGCGATCTCCCGCCGCCGCGCCTCCGCCCGCGCCAGCAGCAGGTTGGCCACGTTCACGCACGCGATCAGCAGCACGAAGCCCACCGCTCCCAGCAGCATCAGCAGCGCCGGGCGCACGCCTGACACCACCTCCGCCTGCAGGGGATAGCTGACGATGTTGTGAAACTGCGGCGAGAAGACGTGGACGCCCATGGTGCGGTGCGTTCCCTGCTCCTGCACCAGCGCTTCCAACTCGGACTGCGCCTGTGCCGGCGTCACGCCGGGCTTCAGTCGTCCCACGATGGAGAGGAAATGCGAGCCGCGCCCGCCCGGCTTGGCCGGGTCGATCTGCAGCGGCACCCACACCTGCGGCGGATCCAACTCGCCCGGCGGAAACGCAAAGCCCTTGGGCATAACGCCGATGATGGTCAGCTTGCGTCCGTTGAACAGAGTCTCCTGCCCCACCACCTCGCTCTTGCCGCCATATACGCTCTGCCACACGCCGTAGGAGATGTCGGCGGCCAGCGGCGCATCCGGCTTGTCGTCGTCCGGCGTGATCAGGCGTCCGAGCATCGGCTGAACGCCCAGGGACTGCAGCAGCCCTCCGGTGACGAACGCGTCCGTGACCCGCACCGGCTGCGCGATCCCGGCCAGGTTCGCGCCCGCCGTCACCCATCCGTCAATGCTCTGCCACGAATGCGTGTCGCGCTTCAGGTCGAGGTATTCCGGCGGCGACAGCCAGAAGCGGTGCAGCCCGCCGTTGGGGAAGGTGGGAAATTCGGAGTACACGCGCACCAGTTGCTCCGGCCTGTCGTACGGCAACGGGCGCAGCAGCACCGTGTTGACCACGCTGAAGATCGCCGTCGTCGCCCCAATGCCCAGCATCAGGCACAAGATCGCCGCCGCCGTGAATCCCGGGCTCGACTTCCACATCCGCAACCCAAAGCGGGCATCCTGCAAGACTGTTCGCATCCTCGCTCCCTTTGCCGCCGACCATCCTCGCACACCGCGGCGCCGTTCCCGTGAGACGCACGGCGCCGCCCACTGTTAGCACCGACTGTCACTGTTGTTGGTAGGCCCCGGCGCCCACGCCGGGGTGATCGCTGCTCCCCGGGGCACGGTCTCCGCAGCCTTCGCGCGCCCTTCATTACCTTCGTGTGGACCGCCCCATTGGGCCAGCTAAGTCGCTGCAAACAAATGGCTTAAAACACACTTTCTACATCCTCCACCTTGCCTTCCCTGCATCCATTCCGCCCCAACTTCATCTATTTACTATCCCCCGCAGGAGCTTGAATGGATCTCATCGTCTACTCGTCCCAGTGGTGCCCCGACTGCCGCGAAGCCAAGCGCTTCCTCGCCAGGCACAACATTGCCTATCGCGAGATCGACATCGAGCACACCCCCGGCGCGGCCGCCGAGGTCATCGCCCGCACCGGCAAGCGCGCCATTCCCCAGTTCGTCATCAACGGCACCTGGGTGCAGCCCTATCGCCCCGGCGAAGGCTTCCTCTACGAGGAAATGAGCAAGCTGCTCGGCATCAGCGAAGCCGAACCCGTATAAGTTCGCCAGCTTCATTCACCGCAAAAGGACGCAAAGGTACGCAAAGAATGTTTTCTTCGCGTACCTTTGCGTCCTTTGCGGTTGCCGGTTTCCGAGCTACTTCTTTGGCGGCTTGACCATCTCCGCTTCTTCCACCTTCACTTTCTTCTTTCCCACCATCTTCGTCGCCACCACCGGCGCCGGCTCCTTCACCGTCCAGAAGTCCGGGTTCGCCGCCACCAGCGCCTCCGGCGGACGGCTCAAGTCCGGCCGCACCAGCATGACATTGCTCTCCATGTTGACGACAGAGCTCTTGATGCTGGTCTGCAGCATGCGGACGACGCTCTCGTTGTAGACCTGCTTCGCGCTCTCCGGCGGCTCCACGTCGAGGTCGGCCAGCGTCTTTAGCGGCGTCACGATGACGTATGCCGGCATCGAGGTTCCGCCCATCACCTCGTACAGCATCCACTTCGCATTCGGGTCCGCCGCCTGGTTCTCCAACTCCAGCACATGCTTCATGAGGTCGGTAAACTCGGTGTCGGTGCCCGGCTTGAGATAAAGAATCGTCTGCTGCCAGCGCGTGGTAAACGCCGGATTGATGCGCTCGAACTTGTACGACAGCTCCGGGCGGAACTTCGCCAGGGTGAAACGCGCGCCGGCCTCCGTCTCCGCCGCCTGGTCCGCCAGGTTGACGTTCTTGGCCAGTACCGCCTGCTCGATTTTCATCATCGCCTGCAGCGTCTGGTCCAATTCGCCGAGAGTGTTGTGCGGGATCATGATGGACATCTGCCGCGCGTCGCCGGTGAGCGGGCTGGCCGCCATCCAGTGCAGGCCGGGCGCGATGTCCGTCGCCGCCAGGCGCACCTGACGCACCATGTCCTGGAACTGCAGATGTTTCCCGGTGTTCAGTTGTACGTGTTCGATCCACAGGTACTTGGCGGGCTGGGGCTGCTGCGCCACCGCGGCGACCGCCATACACGCCAGCAAAATGAGGCCGATTGCCTTGCGCATGACTTCGCTCCTTGCTTGAGTTATGAGGGATTGGCCACTGTCGGGGCCCTGCGAGGGTTCCGAGCGACCAGTCTAGAACCGGGCATCTCCCCCGGAACCGCGGGAAACAAACTCAAGTAGCGGGCCGAACCCAAAAAGGAACAGCCACCCTTGTCGGTCGTTCGATTTCCCACTCCCCAGCACGCACCGCCACTCCCCGCGCCCAAGCCGCGCCTGACCACGTCGGCCGTCCTCATTGTCGTGCTGCTCATCTTCGGCGCCGCACTGCTCTCGCGCCTGCCCAGCGCTATCGCCCGCGCTAACGGCATGGCCGACTCCATCGCCCGCCTCTCCGCCGAGGTCAGCCGCCTGCGCCAGGAGCAGTCGATGCCGGCGGTGGTGCTCAGCCGCAACCGCAATTCGATCTGCTATATCTACGCTCTCTACAGCATCACGCCCCGGGGCGACCGCCACGTGCGTCCGCTGCGCACCCGCGTTTCCGCCACCGGCTTCGTGGTCGGCGACGGCCTCATCGCCACCAACCGTCACGTGGTCGAGCCTTGGTGGGAAGACGCGGACGACCAGGCGGCCATCGCCGCCGGCGCCGCTCCCAGGCTGGAAAAGCTTCTCGCCTTCTTCCCCGACCTCGCCGATCCCATCGAACTCACCGATCCTCAACTCTCGCCGGTGGTGGACCTCGCCGTGGTTCGCTTCCAGACGCCGAGGGATCGGGTCTTTCGCCCGGTAAGCCT
>DASUBK010000383.1:0-3302 GCA_035763305.1 Terriglobales bacterium
ATACTCGATCGTCTGCCGCAGCCGCTCCAGGTGCAGGGCGGCGTCGGCGGCGGAACGATGCGGAAACACGATGGCAAACTCTTCTCCGCCGCAGCGGAAGGCTTCGCCGCCGCCGGTCACCTCGGCCAGCCGTGAGGCCACCATCTTGAGCACCTGGTCGCCGGTGTCGTGGCCGTAGGTGTCGTTGAACTTTTTGAAATGATCCACGTCGACCACGGCGAGCGCGTAGCGGTGCTTGAGCTGGCGCACCGCGTCGTTGAAGGCGCGGCGGCCCGGCAGGCCGGTGAGTTCGTCGTGGTAGGCCATGCGGTACGACGTCTCCACCAGGCAGACCACCAGCACCAGCACGGCGGTCAGCAGGTAGGCGCCGGCAGAGACGCTGGATCCGCGGGCGCGCACCGCCAGCAGGCAGGCCGCGACACTCCAGAACAGTCCGCCTTCCAGCGGCTTGCGGTCGAGCGCGAAGCGCAGCAGGGTCATGATCAGCGCGGCGACAAAGGCGAACAACGGCAACTGCGGCACGTGGGACCACGAGGTCAACGATGCCGGCAGTGGCGTGCGATCCAGCCATGCAGGGCCGGGAAAATCGTCGGGACGGCAGATGACCGCGACCGCTGTGGCCTGGATGAAGATCGGCACCATACCGGCGGCGATGGTGGACAGGCTGAATCCCGGCTCGACGAACCAGGCCAGGAGCAGGAAGTTCAACGGCAGCAGAACGGCAATGGTGGTGAAGCCGATGTGCGCGGCCGGGGTGCCGGCGAACGACCGCAGCCCCCATTGCGCAAGGATCACGAGCGTGAGCGCCAGAAACGAGCGGGTGGAGTTGAAGCGCCAGGCCAGCAGCAGTCCCGCCGCGGCCAGGGCGAAGACGCAGAATTCCAGCACCGGCGCAGGGGGCAAGGGCGCGATGTCGAAGCGCAGCGCCAGCACGGCGCACGCCACCAGCACGCCGCCGGGAACGGCAAAGGAGTTAAAGAAACTGCGCATAGCGCTGGGGTGATTATGGGGCGGTCCGGGTGCGGGGGTGTTGGCGAGCGTGGTTCGTTTGCGGTCTGTCAGTCAGGCGGTCTTTCCGTCTGTCGGCGCGCAGCAGCAAGACTGCCGCAGGCGGGGCGCCTGCGGCTACGTGAGTTCGGGCGCTTCAACGACCGCCCCGGCGAAGGCGCCGGGGCCTACCTGCTGAAAGCGACCGACTGCCCTACTTCGGCTCCGGCACCGTCGGGTTCGTGTAGACCTTCTC
Source organism: Terriglobales bacterium (assembly GCA_035763305.1). Lineage (GTDB taxonomy): Bacteria > Acidobacteriota > Terriglobia > Terriglobales > Acidobacteriaceae > DASUBK01. The sequence continues at coordinate 1,244 of DASUBK010000383.1, forward strand.
CAAGTCCTGCGTGTACTCGCCGAACAACGTCTTGATGGTGTCGAACTCGCGCTTCACCGTCTGGCGATAGTCAGGATGGGTGGCGAAGTCGTAGAGCAGCGCGGTCATCGCCTGGGCATCGGCCAGGAAGCCGACATGTCCGACGTCGGTGAGCGCATCCGCCTCCATGCCGTAGGTGTGGTTGGCGTAATTCGAGGTGTGAGCGCTGAAGCCCATGCCCGGAATCGCCATCGAAGGCGCGCCGGTCTCCTCGTAGCCGGACGGCTTGCCCGGGTCGGGATTCACCTTCTGCGCCCCGTACTTCTTGAGATAGGCGAAGCCGACTTCATCCAGCGTGGCGACCGAGATGCCGTCGCGGTCCTGGGCATAGTTATCGATCTTGACCTTGGTCCCGGTGGAGAGCGCGGCGGCCTTGGCGGCGTTGTCCACGAACTCGCGCACTGTCTTCAGGTAGACCGCATCGGGATAGCGAATGTAGAAGTCGGCCATGGTGTGGTCGGGCACCACGTTGGGCGCGGCGCCGCCTTCCATGATGATCCCCTGAATGCGGGCCTCCGGCCGGATGTTGCTGCGCACGCTGTCAATGTTCTCGAAGAGGTGAATGACCGCTTCCAGCGCGTTGCGCCCGTTCCAGGCGGCGAGCTGGTGGGCGGGCGCGCCCTCGAAGGTGTAGCGCACGCCGTCAATGTTCATGCAGCAGATACCGAAGCCCGGCGCGGCGCGCGAGGTCTGCCCCGAGGAGTGGCTGCGCACCAGGATGTCCATGCCGTTGAACACGCCGGCATCGAACATCACCGCCTTGGCGTTGGGCGGCATCATCTCCTCGCCCGGGGTGCCGAAGCAGACCACGGTGCCCGGCGTATGCGTCTTCTGCAGCCATTCGGTGATCGCCACCGCGGCGGCCATGCCGATCGGGCCCTGCGTGCTGTGCTGGTCGCCGTGGAACGCCCCGTGCGTGCCGCGCAGCGCGTCGTACTCGAGGATGATTCCCAGGTTCGGGCCGCCGTTGCTGCCCTTCCACTTGGCGACGAAGGCGGTGGGCAGGCCGGCCACACCCATCTGCACGTCGAAATTGTGCGCCTTCAAGTAATCGGTGAGGATTTTGATGGAACGCTCTTCCTTGAAACCGATTTCCGGGTGGCGAGTGATGTCGTCGCCCATGGCGATCAGCTCCGTGTCCATGAGCTGCTTGGCGCGCGCGACCACCTGGTCGCGCTGGGCGTCGGGACCGGTAAGCTTGTTCACCCAACTGGGCACGTCGAGCGATTTCTCCAGTTGATCGATCTTGGTCAGAACGTCCTTAGCGGCCTCGCGTTCGGTGGGAGTTTCCTGGGCGAAGGCCGGGGCGGCGAGGGCGATCAGTAGCAGAACGATGGCGGAAGTGCGAAGCATTCCGGTCTCCTTGAGCGGCTGAGAAAGCGAGCGGGGAAGATTATTCGGTGCGGCAGGTTGGCGCAACGGAAAAAGTCAAAACCGCTGATCCACTCTGATTCCGCTGATTGGTTTTTCCATCAGCGTTGATCAGCGTGGATCAGCGGTTCGTCTTGTTCACCGGACGAATCAATGGGCAGATTCGGCCGCGAGCCGTTCGCGCCGCAACCGGCGCCGCATCCCGCCGGCAAAGTACACCGCGAATCCCGCCGCCGCCAGCAAGCCTCCCAGTGCCAGGGCGCTGATCGGGCCGGCGTGTTCGCGCGGCGCCTCCAACAGCGCCAGGCCGAGAACGGCGGCCGGACCGATGGTGAAGGCAACGCACCCGGCGATCCCGCCGGGCACCCGGAAGGGCCGCGGCAGTGCCGGCTCCTTGATCCGCAGCGCAATCAGGGCCACGAACTCCAGCAGCAGCGAGCCGCCGTAAAGCAAAATGTCGAGCTCGATCAGGCGCTCGAAGCCGAGGGTCAGGCAGAGCGTCCACGCGGCCGAGCAGACCATGATGGACACCCAGGGTGCGTCCCGGCGATTGCGCCGGCGCAGGAAACCGGGTAGGAATCCATCCTCCGCCATGGCGTAGGGTACGCGCGAATAGGACATCACCAGCGCGTTCAGCATGCCGGCGCCG
>DASUBK010000384.1:0-8262 GCA_035763305.1 Terriglobales bacterium
AGCGGTCCACCTCGCCAAGAACAATATCCAGCGTGCCGATCACGGCCACCACGTCGGCAACCAGTTGCCCGCGCACCATCTTGTCCAAGGCCTGCAAGTTGACAAAGGAGGGCGGGCGCACGCGCACGCGGTAGGGCTGCGTGCTGCCGTCGCTGACGATGAAGTATCCCAGCTCTCCCTTGGGCGCTTCGATGGAGACGTAGACCTCGCCCGCCGGCGGCTTGATGACCTTGGGGATCTTGGCCATGATCGGGCCTTCGGGAATCTTGCCGACCGCCTGCTCGATAATGCGCAGCGATTGCCGCATCTCGGCAATACGCACCAGGTACCGGTCGTAGGTGTCGCCGTTGACGCCGATGGGAATGTCGAAATCGAATTCCTCGTAGTGCGAGTAGGGCTGCGCCTTGCGCAGGTCCCACTTCACGCCGCTGGCGCGCAGCACCGGGCCGGTCACGCCGAGCGCGATGCAGTCGGGACCGCTGAGCAGGCCCACCCCCTTGGTGCGCTCCACCCAGATGCGATTGGTGGTCAGCAGCTCTTCGTACTCGTCGATCTTGGGGCGGACGAAATCGACGAACTTCTTCACGTCCTGCTCGAAGCCGTCGTAGGTTTCGTACAGGCATCCGCCGATGCGGAAGGCGTGTGTGGTGAGGCGCGCGCCGCAGTACTTCTCGAAAATCTTGAGAATCTCTTCCCGGTCGCGGAAGGTGTAGAAGAGCGGGGTGATGGCGCCGATGTCGAGGGCGTGCGTGCCCAGCCACAGCTGGTGGCTGGCCATGCGGTTCAACTCCGCCAGGATGACGCGGATGTAAGCGGCGCGCGGCGGCGCCTCCACGTTCAGGACCTTTTCCACCGCCAGGCAGTAGCCGAGCCCGTTGGAAACCGCGGCCACGTAATCCATGCGGTCCACGTAGGGGTTGAACATGGTGTAGGTGCGATTCTCGGCGATCTTCTCCACCCCGCGGTGGAGATAGCCGATGATGCACTCGGTGCCCAGCACCTTCTCGCCGTCGAGCTTGAGAATGACGCGCAGCACGCCGTGCGTGGACGGGTGCTGCGGGCCCATGTTGAGCACCAGCTCGTTGGCGTCGAGGAAGGTGCCGTCACGGCCTACGTCTTCGTAAAACGATTCCCTGGTTTTGGTGGTCTCGCTCATTGGCCGCTCTCGATGCCGAGGTTGATCTGCACCCACTCCGTATCCTGCTGCAGGATGCCGTAGTCCTTGCGCAGGGGATGGCCCTTCCACTCGTCGGGCAGCAGGATGCGCTTGAGGTCGGGATGGCCTTCGAAGCGGATCCCGAACATGTCGAAACACTCGCGCTCCAGCCAGTTGGCGGTGGGCCACAGCGGAACGGCGCTGGGGACCGCCTCGCCGTCGGCGAAGGCCGCGCGCACCCGCACCCGCTCGTTGCGCGGGAAAGAGTAGAGGATCCAGATGAGATCGAACTCCTGCGCCTTGCGCTCCGGCCAGTGCACCGCGGTGACGTCCACGCAGTAGTCAAAGAGGAAGTCGTCGCGCAGGATTTCCAGCGTCTCGTAGGCCGCGGGCGCTTTCACCACCAGATAGTTCTGCCCCAGATAGGTTTGCGGCTCCACCGCCGAGCCGAAGCGCTTCTTCAGCGCTTCGCCGATCTCCGACTCCCACGGGAGCGGAGCCGGTCCCGCCGGCTTGGCGGCCGCGGGATGCGGCGGCGCCGCGGGCTTGGGCGGAGCGGTGGAAGTGGGCGGAGTCGCCGTGGGCGGCGTCACACCGCTGGGGTTGGCCGGACCTTTCTCGCCGCCGGGCGGCGCCGGAGGTACGCTGGGCTTGTTCTCGTCGGCCATGAGTGCCGGGATCCTCGTTTAGTTTCCGTGCGGTTGGAACGTACGTTTTGTTATAGCAGCGCGGCCCGCGCCGGGCCGCGTACCTGAATCACTTCCGCCTGTGATCTCCATCACCTGGGCTGCGTACAGCCGGCAGTCCCGGGCTTCTGTTGTTTCCGATTCAAGTCAGCGATTCAATCCGGCAATTCCGCAGTTCGGCAATTCGGCAATTCTTCCCTACACCCATTCCAGCGCGCCCTTCTTCCAGATCCACACATATCCCACCACCAGGATGGCCAGGAACACCAGGATCTCGACGAGCCCGAACAGGCCCAGGGCCCGGAACTGTACCGCCCAGGGGAACAGGAAGATGGTCTCCACGTCGAAGACCACGAATAGGATGGCCACGATGTAAAAGCGCACCGTGTAACGGCCGCGGGCGTTGTCCACCGGGGTGATGCCGCATTCGTAGGGCATCAGCTTGGTGGGGCTGGGGGATTGGGGCCGGACCAGTTTGGCCACCAGCAGGGTCACTGCCGGAATGGCGAAGGCCACCGCGATGAAGATAAAGATCGGTACGTAATTTTCGGGCATGGGTCCTCAAAACAGGGCCGCGGCCCGCAGCTGCGGGCATTTCTCGGCCGTGCGCCGGACAGTCCGGCGCCATGTCTTGCTGTGAAACGCGCCATAGTAACCCTATGTGGAGGCGGATTCAAGGAGTGCCGCTGAGAATCACATCGATTCGTGATCGGCGAACATGACCGGGGTGAGGAGACATGGCCGCATCGAGGTCGCGTACACTGGTCGGCGCGCCGGAACGTGCCGGCCCAGGAGACCCATGCCCACGGTGATTCCCAACCCCACGCGGATCCAGTCAGCAGGCAATAAGCCGAAGGTTATCGACGAGTTTATCGGCCGGGTGAACAGCAGCGAATCGCGCCTCAGCGTGGCCCACATGCGCAGCCCGTCGGGGTGGCAGGAGCCGGGGCAGAAGCCGGAATTCGACGAATTCACGCTGGTGCTGCGCGGGACGTTGCGGGTGGAGCACCAGGGAGGGGCGCTGGAGGTGAACGCGGGCCAGGCGGTCATCGCCCATGCCGGCGAGTGGGTGCGGTACTCAACGCCGAGGCCGGAGGGCGCGGAATACGTGGCCATCTGCCTGCCGGCGTTCTCGCCGGAAACGGTCCACCGGGACGGGGGCTAGGAAGCGACCTTTCACAAAACTGTAACCATCGTGGTGGTGACGGTCGTTACAATACACTGTGCAACGTCTCATTTTCGCGGTTGAAGACGACGCCGATATTTCCCGGCTGGTAGCGCATCACCTGCAAGGCGCGGGCTTTCGCGTGCGTACCTTCGCCAACTCGCCGAGCGTTATCGGCGAGGCGGAGCGCCAGCATCCCGCACTGTTCCTGCTCGACATCATGGTCCCCGGCCCGGACGGGCTGGAGTTGTGCCGCCGCATCCGGCAGAACCCCGGCCTGGCGGCCGTGCCGGTCATCTTTCTTACCGCCAGGACGGCGGAAGCGGACCGCGTGCTGGGACTGGAACTGGGCGGCGACGACTACATCACCAAGCCCTTCAGCCCGCGCGAACTGGTGGCGCGGGTGAAAGCCGTGCTGCGGCGCTTCGAGCAGCCGCTGCCTCCCGCGGTCACCCGCGCCGGCGACATCGAAATCGACAGCGGGGCCATGCTGCTGAAGGTCGGCGGTCGCATCGTGGAGACGACAGCCACCGAGTTCCGCCTGCTGGAGTACTTCGCCCGCCACCCCGACCGGGTCTTCACCCGCGATCAACTGCTGGACGCGGTGTGGCGGGATACCGCGTTCGTCACGCCGCGCTCGGTGGACGTGTACGTGCGACGGTTGCGGGAAAAAATCGAGCAGGACCCCGAAGACCCGCGCTACCTGATCACGGTGCGCGGCGCCGGCTACCGCTTCGAGGCGCCCAAATGAGAAGCAGCGTCTTCTTCAAGCTGCTGGCGGGTTTCCTGGTGGTCATCGTGGTGGCGACGGTGGTGCTGGACATTTCCATCCGCCGCGCGTGGGAGGCCTCGCTGCGCGAGGAAATCCAGACCGAGCTTACGGAGAAGACGCGCATGTTCGCCGCCCGGGTTCGCGCCTCGCGCGGGCAGGACATGGAACAACTGGCGCGCGAGGCGGCGACCGCCGGCAATGTGCGCGCTACCATCATTCAGAGCGACGGCAAGGTGCTGGGCGATTCGGAGGCCGATCCGGAGCGCATGGAGAACCACGCCACCCGGCCGGAGTTCATCAGCGCACTGCAGCATAACGAGATCGGCGCTTCCACCCGCTGGAGCCACACCATCGGAATTCCCTTTCTCTACGTGGCCGCGCCCATACCCGGGGGTGCGGTGCGCATGGCATACCCGCTGGCCAGCATCCAGGAGCTGACGGGAAAAGTGCGGCGGACGCTGCTGGGCGCCTCCGCGATTGCGCTGGCGATTGCCGCCATTCTCGCCGGCATCCTGGCGCAACTGGTGGCACGCCGGCTGAGGCGGATCGAGGAATTCGCCGCGCGCATTGCCGCCGGCGACCTGACGGCGCGCATCGCGGAAAGTTCCCGCGACGAGATTGCGCAGGTGGCGGAGGCGCTCGATCACACGGCGCGCCGCCTGGAGGAGAGCTTCGTCGCGCTGGAGGCCAGCCGCAAAGAACTGGAGAGCGTGCTCAACGGCATGCAGGAGGCGGTCATCGCCGTGGGCAACGACCGCAAGGTGCGCTGGGCCAACGGCCCCATGCGCGAACTGGTGAAAGGCGAGGTGCGGCTGGGCGCCGACCTGGTGGAAAGCGTGCGCGATCCCAACGTGCTGGGCGCGGTGCGACGCGCCATCGAGAGCGGCCAGAGCACCACCTCGGTCGCCACTTCGCTGATTGCCGGCCGGACGTACCAGGTGACGGCAGCGCCCATGTCGCCGCGCGGCGCCGTGGTGGTCCTGCATGATTTGACCGCCATAGAACGGGTGGAGAAGACGCGGCGCGACTTCATCGCCAACGTCTCACACGAACTGCGCACGCCGCTGACCTCGGTGCAGGGCTATGCCGAGACGCTGATCGATTCCCTGCCGCCGGCGATGCCGCAGGCGCGCGACTTCCTCGACGTCATCCTGAAGAACGCGCGCCGCATGACACGACTCACCGAAGACCTGCTGGTGCTGGCGCGGGTGGAGTCAGGCGAGCAGCGCTTCGCCACCGAGCCGGTGCGGGTGGCGACGCTGCTGACAGAAGCCGTGGCAGCGATGCGGGAGGCGGCTAAAGGCAGCGGATCGGACGTGACGGTGGAGCCGGCGCCGGAAGCGGAGGTGCTCGCGGACTCGCAGGGCATCCAGCAGGTGCTGACCAACCTGATCGACAACGCGCTGAAGTATGCGCCGGGGAAGATCGTGGTGGGAGCGCGCGAAGTGGCGGACGGCATCGAGTTCTACGTCCGCGACTTCGGCGAGGGCATCGCCAGCGAGCACCTGCCGCGGCTGTTCGAGCGCTTCTACCGCGTGGACAAGGCGCGCTCGCGGGAATCGGGCGGCACCGGGCTGGGGCTGGCGATCGTCAAGCATATCGTCCTGGCGCATGAGGGAACGATGCGGGTGGACAGCAGCGTCGGGCACGGGTCGACGTTTTACTTCTCGCTGCCGCGGGCGGACAAAACGGCGGCAAGCTCGGTTGCCGAGTCGCCGTCTTTCACGAAGATTTAAACGTGTGTTCACACCGCTGACATGATGGATGCCTAATCTACTTCCCAGCCGGTCGAGGTCGACCGGCCTCCAGCAGAGCTACTCCGATTCTTTTCCGGCTGTACTGAATTCCAGTCTCAACGCAGAGCAGCACCAGGAACGCCGCCAACCAGCGGCGCGTCTTGCTTTAACACTCCTTTAACACCGGATTGGTAGTCTGCGGGGGAATGGATTCCTCCTCCGTGGGACATCCTGTGTACCCCGAGGCGCGCGGCGCCTCGCAGGCACGATCCTGGACGCCCGGCTCGTTCCGGCGCCACAGCTCGATTGCCGAGGCGGTGTTCCGCATCGTGATTTCCCTTTGCGCTGTCACCGTCCTGGTAATCATCGGCCTCATTGTTTTCGAACTGGTACGCCAATCGCGCCTGTCGCTGCACACCTTCGGCTGGAAATTCTTCACCAGCGAATCGTGGGACCCGGTGAGCGGGGACTTCGGCGCCGGGCCCTTCGTGTACGGGACGCTAGTCTCCTCGGCAGTGGCGCTGGTGATCGCGGTTCCGCTGGCGGTGGGGCTGGCGCTGTACTTGAACGAGATGTGCCCGCGCTGGCTGCGCTCGCCGCTGGCCTTCACCACCGATCTGCTGGCGGCGATTCCCAGCGTGATTTACGGGTTGTGGGCGATCTTCGTGCTGGCGCCGCTGCTGCGCAAGGACGTGGAGCCCCTGCTCGCCAAGTGGCTGGGGTGGACCGGCCTGTTCACCGGGCCGAAGTACGGCATCGGCATGCTGGCCGCGGGAGTGATTTTGGCCATCATGGTGATTCCCATCGTCTCTTCGATCACCCGTGAAGTGGTGGCCGCAGTCCCGCAGGCGCAGCGCGAGGCCGCGCTGGCGCTGGGCGCCACGCGCTGGGAGATGATCCGCATGGCAGTGCTGCGCAACGCTCGCGCCGGCATCCTGGGCGCCGGAATCCTCGGCCTGGGGCGCGCACTGGGCGAGACCATGGCGGTGACGATGGTGATCGGCAACCGTCCGGAGATTTCCAAGAGCCTGTTCGCTCCCGGCTACACCATGGCCAGCGTGATTGCGAACGAATTCTCCGAGGCGACCACCAGTATTTATCTCAGTTCGCTGGTCGAAATCGGGCTGGCGCTGTTTGCCGTGACGCTCATCGTGAACGCCATCGCCTACCTGCTGGTCTGGAGCGTCACCCGCGGTGCACCGTCGAGGGCGCATGCCGGCTGACCTTCGCGCCCGACTGTTGAGCCTCCGCCGCCAGTTGGTGGACCGCTTCGCGACCCTGCTGGCGATGGGGGCAGCCTTCCTGGTACTGGCGCCGCTGGTGGCCATCTTCGGCTACCTGGTCTACAAGGGCGCAGGCGCCATCGATTGGGCGTTCCTGACCCAGCCGCCGAAGCCGATCGGCGAGCCCGGCGGCGGCATGGGCAACGCGATTGCCGGCTCGATCATGATCCTGCTGGTCGCCAGCGGGATCGGCGTGCCGCTGGGCATCGGCACCGGAATCTACCTGGCGGAGTACGGCCACGGCCGCTTCGGCACCGCCGTGCGCTTCTTCTGCGATGTGCTCAACGCCGTGCCGTCCATCGTGATCGGCATCGCGGTCTACGCCCTAGTGGTGGTGCCGCAGCATCATTTCTCCGGCTTTTCCGGAGGGGTGGCGCTGGGAATTATGATGGTGCCCACCGTCGGACGCACCACCGAAGAGATGCTGCGGATGGTGCCGCGCATGATTCGCGAGGCGGCGTGGGGGCTGGGCATCTCGCACTGGCGCACTACCCTGTCCGTGACCTTGCGCACGGCGTCGTCGGGCGTGATCACCGGCATCATGCTGGCGTTCGCGCGCGTGGCGGGCGAAACCGCGCCGCTGCTGTTTACCGCCTTCGGCAATCAGTTCTGGACGTGGAAGCTCGATCAGCCGGTGGCGGCGCTGCCCTTGCAGATTTTCAATTATGCAATCTCACCCTATGACGAATGGCACCGGCTCGCGTGGGCGGGTGCGCTGGTGTTGATCGTGCTGATCGTCGGCGCCATCAGCATGGTGCGCTTCGCCACCTCGCGCGGCGTAATGAAGGGAGCGCGGCTGTGAGCCTGGGACTCAAAGTCAGCGACCTCAACGCCTGGTTCGGCGGCTTCCAGGCGTTGCACCACATCCATCTCGACGTGCCGCCCAAGCAGGTGACGGCGGTGATCGGGCCGTCGGGCTGCGGCAAGTCCACCTTCGTGCGCTGCCTCAACCGCATGCACGAGACGCTGCCGGGCACGCGCGTCAAGGGCTCGGTGCAGATCGGCGACCTGGAGGTGTACGGCGGCGGCGTGTCGCCGGTGGAGGTGCGGCGCCGCGTGGGCATGGTGTTCCAGAAACCGAATCCATTTCCCGCCATGTCCATCTACGATAATGTGGCCGCCGGCCTGAAGCTGAACGGCTTTCGCGACAAGGGCAAGCTGGACGAAATCGTGGAGCGGTCGCTGCGCTCGGCGGGGTTGTGGGACGAGGTCAAGGATGCGCTGAAGAAGAAGTCGGGCGCCAGCCTCTCCGGCGGGCAGCAGCAGCGGCTGTGCATTGCCCGCGCCCTGGCGGTGGAGCCCAACGTGCTGCTGATGGACGAGCCGGCTTCCGCCCTCGACCCTATTTCCACGGGAAAAATCGAGGATCTCATCTTCCAGCTGAAAGAGAATTACACCATCGTGATCGTCACCCATAACATGCAGCAGGCGGCGCGGGTTGCGGAATTTACGGGATTTTTCCTG
>DASUBK010000385.1:0-4491 GCA_035763305.1 Terriglobales bacterium
CTGCGCACCCAGGAGCTGATCGACAAGGGCAAGTCTCCTCAATCCGCCAAGCCGCAGGGAAGCGAACTCTCCGCCGCCGGCGCCGAAGGCCCGGTCGAACTGGCGCCCATCTCCAATCAGCCCATCACGCTGAAGATGTCGGAAGACGCCAAGACGGCGTACATGACCATCGGCAAGCTGGCCGGCGTCAACGTCCTCTTCGATCCCGACTACGTCTCCCGCCGCGTCACCATCGATCTCAACAACGTCAGCCTGCAGCAGGCGCTGGAGATCGTGGCCCTGGAGTCGAAGACCTTCTGGCGGCCGATCACGCCCAACACCATCCTGGTCGCCACCGACAACAAGACCAAACGCACCGAGCTGGAGCAGAACGTAGTCAAGACCATCTACCTGTCGAACCTGTCCCAGGCTACCGAGTTGCAGGACGCCATCAACGTGCTGCGCACCGTGATCGGCATGCAGCGCGTCATCCAGGTGCCCAGCCAGAATGCCGTGGTCATGCGCGGCACCCCCGACCAGGTGGCGCTGGCCGAGAAGCTGATCGGCGACATCGACAAGGCTCATCCCGAAGTTCTGGTGGACGTCGCGGTCATGCAGGTCAATCGTGACCGCATCCGCGACTTGGGCATCAACCCGCCGCAGACCGCGTCGGTGACGCTAAATTCGAACGTCACCACCACCAACTCCAGCAACACCAGCGGCGGAACCACCACCGGCACCGGCACCACCGCCACCCCGGCCACCAACAACGGCATCAGCCTGAATCAGTTGGGCAGCCTCGACGCCAATAATTTTTCCGTCGTGATTCCCCAGGCCTCGGTGTCGTTCCTGTTCAGCGACAACAACACCCATATCATCCAGAACCCGCAAATCCGCGCCGTGAACGGGCAGAAGGCGTCGCTGAAGATCGGCGACAAGGTGCCGATCGCCACCGGATCGTTCCAGCCGGGCATCGGCGGCGTGGGCATCAACCCCCTGGTCAACACCCAGTTCCAGTACACCGACGTCGGCGTGATCATGGACATCACCCCCACCGTGCACGGCGACGACGAGGTCACCCTCAAGCTGCACATGGAGATCTCCTCCATCACCTCGCACGTGACCATCGGCGGCATCGACCAGCCGGTCATCGGCCAGCGCACCATCGATCACGAGATCCGCCTCAAGAACGGCGAGGTCAACCTGCTGGGCGGCATCTTCGAAGACGACTACGTCAACAACCTCAGCGGCTTCCCCTTCCTCTCGCAGATCCCGCTGCTGCGCTACCTCTTCTCGCAAAATCACAAGCAAGTGACGCACAACGAGATCGTCTTCGCCCTGGTGCCGCACATCGTGCGCAGCCAGAGCGTGGACGATCTGAACGCGCGCGCCATTGACGTGGGCACAGAGAACACCATCGATTTGCGCCGCGCCCCGGCTGCCTCTCCCGCCGAATCGGCGGCTGCGACCCCGCCGCGCGTGACCGCACCCCCGGCGCCGCCGCAGGTCCCTCAGCAAGCCCTGGCTCCTGCGCAGCAACCGCAGCAGCCTGCCGCCCTACCGGCGCAGCCCACCCAGGTTCCGCCGCAACCCGGCGCCCCCGCACAAGCGCCGCCCGGGTCAGCCCCGCCAGGCCAGGCGCAGAATCACGCGCAAGCGCAGCAGCCGCAGGCGAACCTCTCGAATGCCAGCGCGATCCTGAGCTTCGATCCGCCGCAGATCACGCAGCCGACCGGCTCGACCTTTGCGGTTAATGTCGTGGTCAGCGGGGGGCAGAACATCTATTCCGTGCCCCTGCAGATCTCCTACGATCCGCGCCAGGTGCAGCTGCTCAACATCTCCAACGGCGGCTTCCTCTCGCGTGACGGCCAGGCGGTGGCGCTGGTGCACCGCGAGGACCCGGTCGGCAACCTTCAGATCACCGCCACACGTCCGCCGAATTCGGGTGGCGTCAGCGGCCAGGGCGCGGTGTTAACCCTCACCTTCATGGCCAAGGCGGCAGGGCAGTCCACCCTCAACATCGTCCGCGCCGGCGCCCGCGACGCCAACATGCAGCCCATCCCCGTCTCCGGCGGCCAGGCCATGGTGACCGTGAAATAGAACCATCCCGTGGAAAATTCGGTTCACCGTGGAAGCGCGGGCCTTCAGGCCCGCGAATTCCATAATTCAAATCGGGGGCTTTGGCCCCTGTGGGAACCGTTCCCCGGTTAATGACTCAGTAGATTCTGTAGCTTACACACAGCAACTCACCGGCGACGAAACCCAGGGCCATTCGTCTAAAATAGAAGTAGTCTTGTTCCGGCCTAAGAAAACACGGCAACACGGGCTGACGCTGATCGAGCTGATCGTCGCCATTACCATCCTGATGATCCTGACCGGCGCGGCCGTCCCCATCGCCCGGGTGCGCATCAAGCGGGAGAAGGAGCGCGAATTGCGCCGCGATCTCTGGGAAATCCGCGACGCCATCGACCGCTACAAGGACGCGGCCGACCGCGGCGCCTTCCAGGTCAAGATCGGTACCGAAGGCTATCCTCCCGACCTCGATACGCTGGTCAACGGCGTCACCGTGGGCGATAAGAAGGTGCGCTTCCTGCGTCGCATTCCCGTGGATCCCATGACCGGCAAGCCGGACTGGGGCCTGCGCTGCATGCAGGACGATCCCGACTCGACCTCCTGGTGCGGCGAGAATGTGTTCGACGTCTACACCCAGTCGCAGCAAACTGCGGCGGACGGGACGAAATACTCCGAATGGTGAGCCTAGCTAATCCGCGCCGGAATTGCGTGGCGACAGGCGCCCTCGCCTGTCGTCCTCGCCAACGGGGCTTCACCCTGATCGAGCTGATGATCGTCATCAGCATCATCATGATCCTCATGGGGATCGCCGCGCCCATTTACCAGAGGTCGATCGTCAGCGCCCGGGAGGCGGTCCTCCGCCAGGACCTCTACACCATGCGCGAGGCCATCGACAACTACACCATGGACAAGGCGAAGGCCCCGCAGTCGCTGCAGGACCTGGTCGACTCGCAATACCTGAAGCAGATTCCCAAGGATCCCATCACCAATTCCACCGACAGCTGGCAGACCGTGCAGGAAGACGTGCTCAACAGCGTGGACCAGAACGAGCCCGGCATCACCGACGTCCACTCCGGCGCCACCGGCACCGCCCTCGACGGCACCGCCTACAACACCTGGTAGGAAGCGCCGGCTTCCAGCCGGCGGGCCCGCTTCGAACCCCGCACGAAATCGCATCCTCCCCGCTCGCCTTCGTGTATCCTTCGTGTCCTTCGTGTGAACGGGCCTGCTTTGTCGCACTGGAGGCGCCCTATGTTTCGACTCTTGCTCATCGCATGGTCGCTTGCTGCTGTATCCTTCGCCCAATCTTTTACCGTCGGCACCGCCGCGGCCGCGCCCGGCGCCACCGCCACCGGCTACCTGGAGATTCCCGCGGGCGCCGATCCCGCCACCCGCATTCCCGTGGCGGTCATTCATGGCGTGTCGCCCGGCCCGGTGCTGGCGCTGATCTGCGGAGCGCACGGCACCGAGTACGCCTCCATCATCGCCATGGAGAAGCTGATCCAAACGCTAGACGCGCGCCAGGTGCGCGGCGCCGTCATCGTTCTGCCGCTGATCAACACCGCCTCCTTCGAGCAGAAGGTGCCGCACCTCAATCCGGTGGACGGCAAGAACATGAACCGCTTTTATCCCGGCCGCGCCGACGGCACCCAGACCGAGCGTGCCGCCTACGCCATCACCCGCCAGGTGATCGAGCGCGCCGACTACGCGGTTGACTACCACGGCGGCGACCTCGACGAGAGCCTCCGCCCCTACGCTTACTGGTCGAAGACCGGCCGCGCCGAGCAGGACGCTGCCTCCAAGCGCATGGCGCTCGCTTTCGGCCTCGATCACATCATCATCGTTACCGACCGCCCCACCGATCCCGCCGCCTCGCGTTACGCCGACACCACCGCCAGCACGCGCGGCAAGCCGGCCATCGCGGTCGAGGCGGGACACGCCGGCACCACCGAACCCGAGGACGTCGATGCGCTGCTTGACGGCACGCTCAACGTGATGCGCGAACTGAAGATGCTGCCGGGCGAGGCCTCGCCCATCCAGAACCCGGTGTGGATTGACCACCTCTCCACCGTCACCAGCGAGCAGCCGGGCATCTTCTATCCCCTGGTGCAGCGCGGAAATTATGTCCAGCAGGGCATGACGATCGGCTACGTCACCGATTATTTTGGAAAGAAGATCTTCGAAGCCCGCGCTCCGGAGTCCGGTGTCGCGCTTTATGTCTGCGCGGTGCCTTCGATGACCAAGGGCGGCACCATAGCCTCCATCGGCCACGTCGCCGCTGCTGCCCCGTGATCACGTAACCGCACCCGGATCACGTAGCCGCAGGCGCCCTCGCCTGCGGGCACCTGCGTAACCCGAATGACGTAGCCGCACGCCCTCGCCTGCGGAGCCGTAGAATGGCGGAGATGTCCTCCGCACGCCCATTCGAATTCGCTTCCC
>DASUBK010000386.1:0-2391 GCA_035763305.1 Terriglobales bacterium
GGCAGCGGCGAACTTCGTCGTTCGAGCGCTTGGCCTTGAGTTTGGCCAGCTTCTCGCACTGGTGCTTGGCCACGGATTCGTCGATGTAGAGGATCTCCGGCGACTCCTCCTGGATGGCGAATTCGTTCACGCCGACCGTGATCTTCTCTTTGGCCTCGACGGCGCGCTGGAACTGGTAGCTGGCCTCGGCGATTTCCTTCTGCGGGTAGCCGCGCTCGATGGCCTTGACCATGCCGCCCATGGCGTCCAGTTTGTCGAAGTAATCGAAGGCGCCCTTCTCCATGTCGAGGGTGAACTTCTCCACGAAGTAGCTGCCGCCCAGCGGGTCGATAGTCTGCGCCACGCCCGCTTCGTAGGCGATGATCTGCTGGGTGCGCAGGGCAATGCGGGCCGCGTCGGCGGTGGGCAGCGCCAGCGCCTCGTCATAGGCGTCGGTGTGCAGCGACTGAGTGCCGCCCAGCACCGCCGCCAGCGCCTGGATGGCCACGCGCGCGATGTTGTTCATTGGCTGCTGCGCGGTCAGTGAGACGCCTGCGGTCTGAGTATGGAAGCGCATCAGCCAGGTGCGCGCCTGCTGGGCGCCGAAGCGGTCCTTCATCAGGCGATACCAGATCTTGCGCGCCGCGCGGTACTTGGCGATCTCCTCGAAGAAGTCGTTGTGAGCGTTGAAGAAGAAGGACAGCCGCGGTCCGAACTCGTCCACGTCGAGGCCGCGCCGCCGCGCCCATTCGACGTACTCCACGCCGTCGTAGATGGTGAAGGCCAGCTCTTGCAGCGCAGTCGAGCCGGCTTCGCGGATGTGGTAGCCGCTGATGGAGACGGTGTTCCAGCGGGGCGTGAACTTGCTGCCGAACTCGAAGGTGTCCACCACCAGGCGCATGCTCGGCGCCGGCGGGTAGATGTACTCCTTCTGCGCGATGTATTCCTTCAGGATGTCGTTCTGGATGGTGCCGGAAACCTTCTTCCAGTCGGCGCCCTGCTTCTCGGCGACCACCAGGTACATCGCCCACAAGACCGAGGCGGGCGAGTTGATGGTCATGGAGGTGGTGATGTTCTCCAAGTCGATCCCGTTGAAGAGGATTTCCATGTCCTCGAGCGAGTCGATGGCGACGCCGCACTTGCCGACTTCGCCTTCGCTGAACGGGTGGTCGCTGTCGTAGCCCATGAGGGTCGGCAAGTCGAAGGCGACGGAGAGGCCGGTGCCGCCCGATTGCAGCAGGTACTTGTAGCGCTCGTTGGTCTCCTCCGGCGAGGCGAAGCCGGAGAACTGGCGCATGGTCCACAGCTTGCCGCGGTAGCCGCTGGCGTGGATGCCGCGGGTGTAGGGCGGCTGGCCGGGGTAGCCGAGGTATTTTTCGTAGCTCCAGTCCGCGGGCAGGTCGGCCTGGGTGTAGAGGCGGCGGATGGGCACGCCGCTGATGGTGGTGAAGCGGGCGCTGCCGTTTTCGTCGAGGTTGGTGCCGGTGGGCGCGCCGATGGGCTTCTCGGGATTCTTCTCCAGCGTTTTGGCCAGAGTCTTCTCCGCCCACTGCTTCTCCGAGTCGGAGGGTTGGCGGTTTTCGAAGACGTCCTGGGCCGGATTTTCAGCGGCTTTGTGGTTCTTCAGATCGGTTGCCATAAGAGTGGGAGCAAACTCTAAAGTTTACACCCTACCGGCCGCTTGAGCCGCTGCCGGGGCGGTCCGGTCCACCTCCTTCGCACCCACGATCAGCAGCCAGAGCACGGCGGCAAGCTCCGCCATGAACAGCGGCTGGAAGTAGCGGAAGAGAGCATCGGTGCGCTCGGGAGTCAGAAAGAAGCTCCCGCTGACCACCATCCAGGAGATGCCGTCGAGAAAGAGCCAATACCCCACCCAGCGCGGCAGGAATCGCGAACGGACCACCAGCCAGCCAAAGGGCAGGAGCCACAATCCCCAGAACATCTCGTTGACGCCGTATGCCTGGCTGCGGGTGCGAATCAGCAGCATCCCTAGGGCATTGCGCGTAGACGCATCGAGAGCGCTGAATGCATCGCCGCCACGAAAGACCAGCAGGGCGGCGCCGCTGAAGGTGGCGGTCACCAGGCCGAGCGTGGCCGAGACCAGAACCAACCCGACCAACTGGCGCGCGCGGTGGCGGTCCACAGCCTCGAAAAGGCGGTACAGGGCCAGCGCGAGCCCGATGAAGATAACGGAGCCCAGGATCTCGGTCAGCACGCCCCAGCGGAAGAGCGTCTCGTGGGCAAGGACGCGGGCCGCGGTGGCGGCAGCGTCGTTGCGCACCACGGTCTGGGAGGGAACATACATGAGGTAGAACGGCCCGAGGGCGAAGCCGAGATACCACAAGCCGGCGATGCGGGCGGTGTTCTTCGGGGATGGCATACGTACCTCCGCGGGACCTGGAGTGCGTGAAA
>DASUBK010000387.1:0-14630 GCA_035763305.1 Terriglobales bacterium
GTTGTAGCGGACGGGATCGACGTCGCCGTAATACTCCGGCTCGAGAGTGATGTTGCGCGGATCGAAGGAGTGGATGAGGGTGGCCGTGCCGGGGGCATCGTTGGCCGCCGGCTGCCAGTCGCGGCCGAGATAGAGCTGGCAGAGTGCGTTGCGCACGATCTCGCTGCGCGGATGGTAGTCGCGGGTGGCGGTGAACTGCTGATCGAGGCGCTCGATCCATTGGCTGAAGGCGCGCTCCGCCTCGGGCATCGGCTTCAGCTGACGGTATTCGTATCGCGGCATAGTTGGCTTTGAGCTCTGAGCCTTGAGCTCTGAGCTAGCTTAGATTCTAAACTGGAAAACCGGCTTCAAATTGTCCACGGGAATCACTGCGGTTTCTTCAGCGGGGCGCGAGCCGCGCGCATTCACGGCTAAGAGCTCAAAGCTCAGAGCTGATAGCTACTTCTGCGTGACCGTCAGTTCATTCTCGCCGACCACCGCCACGTCGATGCGATACGGCAGGCGGAAGGTGGAGTCCATGCCGATCTCCGGGTGCTTGGGCTTGAGATAGTGGTCGATAAAAAACTCCAGCGCCATGCGCGGGATGGCGGTGCCGTCCAGTTCCACGCTCTGCACGTGGATGTGGCCTTCGCCCCCGCTGGCGTCGGCTTTGGCGACCACACGCACGTCGTGCTCGCCGCTGAACAGCGATAACAGCGGGTTCGACGAGTGCTGCTGGGCGGTGATCTCGTCGAAATTCACCCGCGCGGTCGCATCAATGACGCCGGGCGTGCTGGAGAAGCGCACCTGGTGCACGCCGGTGGGCAACTGCGCTCTTCCCGAGGCGAACCAGGCATTCAGTTCGCCGCGGTTGATGACGGTGGGAGTCTGGTCGGGCCGCGCTTGTTCGCCGTTGTGCTGGATGTGATCGAACTTGCGCTGGCAGCGGTCGGCCTGCGCCTGGTACATGGCCTCGGTTGAGGAAGCCGGCCGGCGCGGCAACTGCTGGGCCGCGACGGAGGCGGCAACTATGGCGACAAAAATGAGAAATGACTTCATCGCATCATCGCGGCCGAGGTCGCGGCGGCGGGAACGGCCGCTACCCGCGGCTTGGTCACCGTGCCCGTAACCTCGAATACGGCGGTGCCATTGCGCGCCAGCCGCAGCCCGAGTTTCTGGTCCAGCGAAGCGGTGCCGCTGACTGCATAGATGCCGTCCGGCGTCTCCATTCTGCTTGCCACGAATTGCAGCACGCCGGCGTGCAACTGCAACTCGCCGGCGAAACGGCGGAGGCGCAGCGGCCCGTGGCCGTCGCCCAGGGCGACCCGCGCCAGGGCGCCATCGCGCCAGTCGAAGCTCACCGCCCCCTCGGCGCTGCGGACGAGTTCAGCCGTGTTCCAGCCGCCGGCGGTCGCGCGGTAGGTGGCGCTGGCCTTGCCGGTGGCCCAGTCGTCGTGCATCAGCGTGGCGAGGCGCGCCATGGCCATTCCTTCCAAGGAACCATGGCCGGTGTACACGGGAGCGGGACCGCTGAAGTCGGCGCGCCACTCGCCCTGGTGATGGCCGCCGAGCACCTCGGCGCTAAGATTAGTGACCGCCACGGTGCGATGGGCGATGCTTACGGCCGCGGTGACGCGAGTGGCGGTCAGGGTCTTGATTGCCAGCTTGCTGATCGAAATCTGCCCCTTCGCCTCGAGGTGCGAGAGCGGCGATTCCTGCGGCCCGCTCGCCAAGCCGAGCAGTGCGTACCACGGCCGCGGCCGGCGGCGGGGGTTCAGCAGCAGGTCCAGGTCGTCGGAGGACACATCGTCGGCGCGCAGCTGGAAGGTCACCGGGCACGAGGCGCCGGCACAGCCACGCGGCAGCACCAGCGATCCCAGGAAGGCAGTGTGAGTAGCCGAGAAGCTGGCGCTCAGGTTGTCAACGCGCGTGCTGTCGGGGGTAAGCGTGATCCGGGCGGCGGCGATTTCCAGCGGCCGCGAGAAGCCGGGAAGATTCGCGCTGGCGCGTTGCAGGGCGGCGGTGCCGACCGCGCGGGGAGCGGCAAAACCGGTCCAGGCGCCGCCGATTCCGAGGTCCACGCGCGCGCTGCCCGACGCGACCGTATGCGGCGCGGCGACGCCGATGGCGTGCGCCAGGTTCAAGAGCCGGGGAAGCGTCGTTTCCCCTTGCAGCGCGACGAGGTAACCGGCAGCGGAAAACCGTCCCTGCGCGCTGGCCGGCACAACACCACCCAACTCCAGCGGGAACGGTTGCACGACCAGCACCGGCAAGGGCGCTGCGCCGCGAGGCAATAGTGCGGACACGACGTTATCGCTGGCGAGGCGGAAGCGCACGGTGCCGACCACCAGCGGATCCTCCAACTGCGCCGAGGTCAGCCCCACGGCCGTTGCCGTGCCGCCGCCGGTCCAGTCGCGCGGCTGGCCGGGAGAGCGCCGCAGCGAGAAGGCGGCGTCGATGGCGCCGGTCGCAGCCAGATCCGGGGGCAGGTCGCGTTTCATGTGGCGCAGCAGCGCGGCCGCGGCGGGGATCGGCAGGGCTTCGACGGCCACGCTGAAGTCATAGGAGCGGCGCACTTCGAAACCGTCCAGGCTGCCGCGCAGCGAAACCCGGCCGCGGCCGACCGGGGCATGGCAGTCGATCGAAGTCGCCTGCTGGCGGGTCAGGCTCAGATCGGCGCTGCAGCGGGCCGCCAGCCGCAGCGCTCCGCCGCCCAGGATGTCGTAGCGGCGGAAGTCGTCGACCGAGGCGCCGGCGGTCACATTCATCGAGGCAGGGGTACCTTTCATCTGCGCGTCGAGAGTGACCGTGCCGCGCCAGCCGCGATCGCGCCCGTAGATGAGCTGCGACACTTGTCCCAGTTGCGCCTGCTGCATGCGGAGGCGCAGCACCAGAGGGGTCTCCGAGAGCTTGT
This sequence comes from Terriglobales bacterium, assembly GCA_035763305.1. GTDB lineage: Bacteria > Acidobacteriota > Terriglobia > Terriglobales > Acidobacteriaceae > DASUBK01. The sequence continues at coordinate 2,894 of DASUBK010000387.1, forward strand.
TGGCGCGTTCCAGCGAGCCTTCGAGGGTGAGCGTCCCGGTGTCGCCGAGATTGGCGTCGGTGCGCACGGGGCGGGCCTTCAGCCGAATCTCCCAGCGGTCTTCCGATTCCAGCCACAGAGCGAAATCGGCGTCGGTGAGGGCGAAGACGGTCTTTTCCACGCCGAGCTTGAGGTTGATCCGGCCGTCCTCGGCCTCGATGTAGGGGAATCGCGGGCGCGCCTCGGGGCGAGTCTTGGCGGTGGGCGCGGAAGGCGTCTGGGCGACGCGATACAGCAATGACTGCAGGTTCCAGCGGCCGTCGGGGGCGCGCGCCAGGTTAAGGCTGGGGGAGGTAAGGCTGAGCTTGGCGATTTCCAGCCGCCCGCGCCACAGCGAACTCAGGCGCAGGGAGGCGGCCACCTGGTCGGCGCGCAGCAGCGGCTCCGCGTTGATCTCCGGATCGTCGGCGATGACCACGTTCTCCAGGTTGAATCCCGGCTGGGGGAACACCCGCATGGAGATGCCGCCGACGGTGACCTGGCGCCCCAGAGCGCGGCCCATGGCGTTGGCGACGTCGAGGCGGTAGCGGTTGACGTTGATGAAGGGCGGCAGCGCGATGGCCGCCAGCAGAAGCGCCGCGGCCAGCAGGAGGGCGCGCTTACCGGAGCGTGCCATCAGCGCACCATGTGGAACATGCGGCGCCAGCGGGTTTCGTCGAAAAAGTGAATGATCACCTTGGCGACGAACGCCAGACGGTCGCTCATGCTGGTCTTCAGGTACTGGTTGGCCGGCGTCTCGAACGACCAGTAGATGAACATCGGCCGGCCGATCACGTTCTCGCGCGGGATGAAGCCCCAGTAGCGGCTGTCGTAGCTTACGTCACGATTGTCGCCCATGGCGAAGTAGCGGTCCGGCGGCACCACCAGGTCGCCGTCCTGCACGTAGGAGCTCAGCTGCAGGCTCCACTCCTGGGTCACGCTATTACCTTCGCTGGGAGGCACACGGGGAAAATTATCGCGATAGGGGCTGTAGCTGCCGTTATGCAGGACATACGGCTCGTCCTGCCGCTGGCCGTTGAGGTAGACGACGCCATCCTGGAGATGGATGCGGTCGCCGGGCTCCCCGATGATGCGCTTGACCACGTACAAACCCGGCTCGGCCGGCGAGAGGAAGACCACGATATCGCCGCGGTGGATCTGGTGATAGGGAATCAGCGGCCCGATCCAACGCGTTTTGGGCGCCACGGTGTCGCGGTCCACGAAGACGTGGTCGCCGATCAGCAGCGTGTTCTCCATCGAACTGGAGGGGATCTCGAAGGCCTGCAGGTTGAAGGTGATGATGAACAGGCCGACCACGAACACCGCCGCCATGGAGGCGATAAACTCCAGCGGCGTTTCCTTCTTCTTCTCCGGCTCGGCGGGCTTTTTCGCCTTCGCCGAAGGCCGGGGCTGCTCCACGAGTTGGGATCTTTTGGCCACTTTGGTCCCGATTGGCTAATCGCTGATGGCTACCGCTATTTCACCAGCCGCAAGGTGCGATGCCAGCGTGTCTGCTGGAAGATGTGAGTCAGCACGTAGGCGAACCGCGAAAGTTTATCACCCGGGGCATCGCTCATCAGGTAGCTCTCCTCCGGGCTGCGGATGGACCAGTAGATCACCAGCGGCGTGCCGATGATGTTCTGCCGCGGCACGAATCCCCAGTAGCGGCTGTCGAGGCTCTCGTCGCGGTTGTCGCCCATGACGAAGTACTGGCCGGGCGGCACCACCAGTTCGCCGTTATGCACCCTCTGCCGCATCTCCAGCCACCAGCGCGCCTCGACGTTGGCGGAGAGGTAATTCATCGCCGGGAAATCGTCGCGGTAGACGTCGGGGACCGCCGACTTGTAGAGCACGTATTTTTCGTTCAGCGGCTGGCCGTTGACGTAGACCTGCTTGTTCACCAGGCGGACGTGGTCGCCGGGCACGCCGATGACCCGCTTCACAAAATGCTGCGAGGGATGCACCGGGTAGCGGAAGACGATGATGTCGCCGCGGCGGATCTCGGAGTAGGGCAGGATGTGGCCCCATACCCCGCCGCTGCCGTAATGGACCTTGTCCACCAGCAGGTAGTCGCCGATCAGCAGCGTGTTCTCCATGGATTCAGAAGGAATCTGGAACGCCTGCACGATGAAGGTGATGACGAACACCGCGATGACGACGGTGATGGTGAGCGACTGGATGGAGGTCAGCCACCCGATATGCTCCACGGGCGCCTGCCGGGGACGGTCGGTGGAAGGAGCGGAAGCTGCTGCCACGTCGACATCGGTCGCACGCGAGGGCTCGTGCGCTCCCGCAGTCGGGGAGGCGGCGGGCTGCCCGTTGCCGTTGTTCGAGTCCACAGGCGCCGGCCCGACCTCGGTGGTTCCCGGATTTTCCAACGGCTCCATCACTCTTTGCTTGCACCTTGTGACCGCAGGTACTGCAGAGCCTCTTTGGCCGCGCTCTGCTCCGCCTGCTTCTTGGTCATGCCTTCGCCGCGGGCCACGTACTCCGCCTTGGTGTCGCCGTCGGTGTGAATGCGCGCCTCGACGGTAAAGGTCTTCTTGTGCTCCGGGCCGTGCTCCTTCACCAGAACGTACGATGGCTGCTTGCGGCCCAGCAGGTGCGCCGCCTCCTGCAAGGCCGACTTGTAGTCGGTGACGGGGAAGGTGTCGCTGCCCGACTGCTCCAGGCGCGCCAGTTCCGGTTCAAGGATATGCCGCAGGATGAAGTTGCGCGCCGTATCCAAGCCCCCATCCAGGTACAGCGCCGCCAGCACCGCTTCCAGCGCGTCCACCAGCAGGGCCGGTTTGTGCCGCCCGCCGCTTTTCTCCTCGCCGTGGCCGAGGCGCAGGTATTCGCCCAGTTGCAGTTCCTGCGCCGCACGCACCAGGTGGCTCTCGCTCACCAGGTAAGCGCGCGTCTTGGACAATTGCCCTTCCCGGAACTGGGGATAGCGCGTGAACAGCTCCTGGCTGGTGACGAAGCCGAGCACCGCGTCGCCCAGGAACTCCAGTTGCTCGTTGTCGCGCAGGGCGACGGAGGTCTGCGCCTCCTGCTCGCGCGCGTAGGAGCTGTGGGTGATCGCCTCCTGCAGCACTTCGGAGCGGTGGAACCGGTGTCCCAGCGCCTCTTCCAGCCCTCTGAGTTCGCGTGATTTCATCCTGAATTATTGTTTCGGCGCCGCCGGCGTGCTCTGCGTGAGCTTTTGCAGGCGCGCCTGCTCCGATTTTGCCATGTCGCCCTCGGGCGAGTTGGGAGGCGCCACCTCCACCGCCTTATTGGCCGCGGCCATGGCATCGGGATACTTGTTCTGTTGGTCCAGCACCACCGCCAGCCGCAGCCAGGCGACAGGATCCTTGGGATTCAACTGCGTCGCCTTTTCCAGGTGCGGCTGCGCGGCGGGGTAATTTTTCTTGATGTACTCGACCGTGCCCAGCGCCAGTTCGGCGATGGAGCGCAACCCGTCCTTCACGCCCTGAACCTGCGTGGGATCGGCGTTGGGCGGGATGAAGAGGTCGGTGTCCACCGTTTGCAGCGCCTTGCCGGCATACTGCGACGCCTCCGCCAGCCGCTCGTCCTTGTCCAGATCGGTTTCGCGGGTGCGCTCGGAGAGCACCATGGCGGCGGTGGTCAGGGCCTCGGGATTGTTGGGATCAATCTCCAGCACCTTCTTCGCCATGTCGATGGTCTTCTGGGCGTTGTTGCTGCTCTGGTAGAGGTACATCAGGCGGCGATAGAGAAAGACCTTCAACTCGCTCTGGGGATACTTGGTGGCGAAAGCGTCGGCCGCAGACTCCGCCTCGGCGAGGTCGGTTTTGGCGCCGGCATCCTGGTAGGCCTTGTACTCTTCCTGGGTCTTAGCCTGCGGCTGCTTTTTGGCCGGCTCCGCCTGGGCAGCGGCCGGCGCGGCGGCGCCCGGTTGCGCGGCGGGCTGCTGAGCCGGCGGAGTTGATTGCGCGGGCTGGCTCGTCTGCTGGCCGGCGGGCGGCGCCGCGGGCGGCTGTTGCTGGGCCGCGGCCATGCCGGCGACGACCAACACCGCCGCTGCTGTGATGCAAAAGAGTTTCATGATGGCTCCTGCCCGATCCCGGCACTACTCCGGTTTGGATGCGGGTTTTTGAAATGGCTGCTTGAGGCCGCGCTCGGCCGCGGCCCGGGCGCCGGCGTCCTTGTCGTCGGCGGCCAGCGCGGCGCGGTAGTGCACCACCGCCTCATCGCGCCGGTCGCTCATGTCGAGGATCCGTCCCAGATAAATGTGCGACCACGCCACCAGGCGCGGATTCTTGGCCAACTGCACGGTCTTTTCGAAATACGTGCGCGCGCCCTCGACGTCGGGCGGCGTGGTCTGCGTGGCCGCCTGGGCAATCAGGAACGACGCCTGCCCGGGATCGCTGACGCCCTTCTCCATCGCCTCTTCCGCCAGTTGCCGCGCGCCGCTGTAGTCGCCGTCGGCCATCTTGCGCTCGGCCTGCTGCAACAGCTTGGTGCCCGTGGTGGAGGCGGTCACGATTTCCGGCGTGCCTTTGGAGGCGAACTGCACCTCGGCGATGCGCTTGCGCTCGTGGTCGAGATCGAAGTAGTAGAGCCAGTCGGGAAAGGCGTCCTGCAGCCCGGCCGGGTCGGTTTCGAACTTCACCAGCTGATCATAGAAGTAGGCGGTGAGCACGAAGCCTTCGCTCATGTCCTCGGCGACCGCCTTCTGGCGCGCCGGCTCGGCGTTGCGCCCGCCCGGCAGGGTGCGCGCTTCCACGGCGCGAATCAGCGATTCGGTCACCAGCAGCGAGACGTCTTCCTTGAAGCTCTTATCGAGCGGCGCGGTGGCGACCATCTTCAGAACCGGCTGGAACTTGCGCAGCGAGTTGGCGCGCTTCAACACCAGGGGATCGAGCAGAAAGTGGAGGTAGGTGTGGCGCAGTTGCTCCAGCTTCAGCGCGCCATTTTCCGGCGAAACGACCATGTAGTAGTCGTCGCCATAATTGCGCGAGTTCACCTGCGCGGGCGCGGTCATGGGCTCGAGATACACGGTGAAGCGCCGTCCCACGTAGCCGCTGATGGGCAGCCGCAGGTACACGTCGGTGGACAGCAGCAGGTTGGCCACCTTGTCGTGGTAGCGGTCGATGAGCTGGTTGTAGTCGTAGCGGTGACTCTCCCACACCTGCGCCAAGCCGGCCGCCTGGTAGAACTGTTTCAGCAGGGGAACGAAGCCGAGCACGTAGGAGGCGTCGGGGGGGAGTTCCGCTTCCTTGACCTTGGGAGTGAAATCGGGCGGATCGCCGAGATTGAGCGCCAGCGAGACGTAGGGCGCCAGGTCGCGAGTGGAATCCGGCTGCTGGTGCTCGCGGTAGAAGGTGCACATCTCGCCGCGCACCGCCTCGGCTTGGGGAGACTTCTGCAGCGCCTGCGCCACCTGGGCCCGCACCTCGCGCCGGACCGGAAGCGAGGCGGACAATTCAGCGTCGTAGCCGCAGGCGTTGATGGCCGTGGTGGTGGCAAACAGGGCGGGGCTGACGTCGAGCGTGACCTTCGGCGTCTGCTGCGCCGCCGCGGTGAGTGCCGCGGCCACACACACGCCGGCCAGCAACCGCATGCCAAATGCCGAGTGCCGGGAGCCGATGGCCGAAAAGCGACGGAATAAGGGTCGGGAAATTCTACCCAGCACAGACCTCCTGAGGGTGTGGGAAGGGGTAAAAGCCAATTTTAGGCGCTACTTAGGCGGGGGTCAACGAAGGCAAGACAGTTTCAGTTTCAGTTTCGGTTTCACTTTCACTTCGCGTACGTCGATGTCATTGGGTATTTCAGTACGTCAGTATGTCAGTACCCGCGAACGAGGTCCTCAATGGAAATCTACGGACATTCTGAGATACTGAGATACCGGCTCAATAGAAAAGCCGCCGAGGCCATCGGCGGCTCTGAAACTGAAACTGAAACTGAAACTGAAACTAGAAACTATCCTTTCACCGTCATCTTGGAGAACGACAGCACGGCGCGGCCCGCGGTGGGACGGCCGAAGGCGGTCGCGGGATGGAAGACGGTGAAGATCAGCATGTTCTCCAGTTGCGGGGCGATGGCATGGGCGTCGCCGGAGACGACGCGATAGTCCTGCACCCGCCCGTTGGCGTCCACGTAGGCTTCGACCACGATCGAGTCGGTGGTCACGGAATTGATGTCGTTGGCGAAGTACGGCGAAGCCGCCAGCGTAGGCGGCGTGTACAGCATGGTGGGCACGTCGTTCGACGAGGCCTGCAACGCTGCCGGCATGGCAAAGAAGCCGAACAGCAGGCCCATGATGACCACCGCCGACACAATCCCCGCCGTCGCCGGGACCATAAAGGCGTTGAGCGCGTTTTCCAGGCGCACGCCCCACGACTGCCAGCGATTGGCGCGGCGCGCCGCCATCTCGCGCGACAAGGCCACGCGAATGCGCAACGCCAGTTCCGGCGGCACCGGCCGGCGGCCCAGTTGCGCCACCAGCGACTGCGACACCTGCAGGCGTGCCTGCTCGGCCTGGCAGCGCGGGCACTTGCGCAGATGGTCGCTCAGCGCGTGCATCTGCTTTCCGGTCAGGGCGCCGTCCAGATTCGGCGAGAACAACGACCTGGCATGGGAACACGTCATGGCAAAACCTCGGCTTCCCGGGCGTTGGGGAGGCCTGGCTCGTAGACCAGGTCGGGCCGCAGCTCGCGCAGGTGATGCTCCAGGCGCTTTTTCAGCGCCTCGCGTCCCCGCGTCAGCCGCGACTTTACCGTGCCCAGGGAAGTTTCCATTACCTCGGCGATTTCCTCGTACGACAGCTCTTCCAGATCGCGCAGCACGACCGTGGTGCGGTACGGCTCGGGTACCTGCCGCAGTTCGGCTTCCACCCGTTCCCGCAACTCGTTCAGGGCTACGTTGTCGAAGGGAGAGTTGCCGTCATCGACCAGCAGCTCTTTCAGGGCCGGCGCGCCGTTTTCCTGCGCGCTTTCCTCCGGCTCCATCGAGTTCTCTTTCGATTTGTGCCGGAACCACCAGCGGCGGCTGTTGGACGCTTCGTGCACCGCGATGCGGTACACCCACGTCTTCAGGCTGGATCCGCCGTTGAACTGTCGAATGCCGCGAAAGACTTTGAGGAATACTTCCTGCGTGGTGTCGGCCGCGTCGGCGGGATCGTTCACGATGCGGTACACCAGGCTATACACCGGTTGTTGGAATTGCGCCACCAGCCAGGCGTAGGCATCCTCGGATCCCGCCTTCAGTTCGGCGATGATCGAGGCTTCCTCCGCCGGAATGTTCAGCGCGCCTGCCAGGTTTCCCAAGGGAGTGGCTCCCGCCATGGCCCGTGAGCTCATGACGTTACCTCCACATTAGCAGGATCAACTTCCAGCAACAACATAAGTCGAGAGTTCCCGGTTGGGCGGAGCCTTACTTTGGTTCCCCTCCCCCCGGCCTCCGGTATACCAGCCTGTATACATAGACCCCACGAAAGCAGAGAAGGTTCCCGGACAGCTGTCGGCCTCAGGCCGTCGGTTCTCGGCCAGGAAGCGAATGTTTCCTTCTAGAATCAATGACTTACGGATGGTTCAGGGCAAGCGGAGCAGCTGTTGATTATCGGGATTCCGCGTCCGATAGCCGCGAGCCGATGGCCGAAGGCCTATCTCGAACTCATCCTCCTTCGCAGCTCATCCAGGAACTCGTCGCGGGTGACGTGCACGCCCTTTTTCTGCAGCAGGGAGAGCAGGGCCTCGATGGCGTCGCCGATCTCGGGTTCCCCAGGCGCGTCGAAGACCACATTCTCGCCGCCCAACTGCATGATGACCCGCGCCAGCTTCTTCCAGTCCTGGGGCGCGACGCGAGTGAAGCCGACGCCGTTGCCCATGGAGGGATGCGAGGTGCGCACCATGCCGCGCGCCGGAATGCGCTCGCCGCAGACTTCCAGCACCATGTCGACCATGAGGTCGCGCGCCAGCGGCGCCATGGATTCGCCATAGCAGCCCCCCAGGCTGATGTCGGAGAGCTTCTGCGTGGTCTCGAAGTCGGTGCCGATCTGCTTCAGCTTGAGCGATCCCGCGCAGTGGAAGCGGGGATACCGCCGACGGTCGTGCGCCGGCCACTCGCCGGGCTTGGCCGCCTCGGGCGAGGGAGGAATGCCGGGCGGCAGGGCGGGAGTGAAGGTCGGTTCCCCGCCTGCGGCTGCCGCAGCCTGCTCTTCCAGGACCGCGGTCCAGATGCACTTGGCGGGCTCGACGCATTCCACACCGATCTGGTCCGCGGTCTCGCTGCCCGGCGCGCCTACCCAGGCGACGCGGAAGCGGGCCTTTTGATCGCGATACTGCACACCCACGATGTCGCCCTGCTGCACTCCTTCGACGCCGCGCAGGCGCGCGCCCAAGGCGCTGATCTCGACCGTACGCGCGATTTGCGAAAAGGGCTTGCCGGCGGCGTCCATTCCCCACACCCGCACCTCCAGTTGCAGGTGAACGCGCAGCTCGCGCAGATGGTCCATGCGGCTAGTTTCCCTCTGCAGTATGGAAGCACAACTGGCAGCGCAGACGACAAGTTGCGAAGGTTTGTCCCGAAAATGGAAATCGGCCAAGGAAGAAGAAAGGAACGCCGCGGATCCGCACGAATCTACACGGATGCGACACAAAGAAACAATGGTCCGCTTGAATAGGTGAGCATCGATGACGCCTCCGGTCGAAAAACAAACCGTGGATTCACGCGAATGGCCGCGAATCAGAAATGAACGGAGGCAGCAAAGGCCCCGGCGGCGTTCGTACACCCTGGGCCCGTGGGCGAAGGGGAAGCGCGGCAGCGGAGCCTCTGTGGCTTAAGCTGATGTGAGCCTACGCAGCGATGGCAATGGCGACAAGCGCCTAGTTGCGTCAGGCAGAAGTTAGACATAACTCCGGGCTGGAGTCCGCAGGATTGGGTGATCTCGCGAATTGGTGATTGGCCTGGCTGCTGGAGCTCGGCCAATCACCAAATCACTCAATCGCCAAATTTACTGGCCCTTCTTGTGCTTCTCGTGGTTGGCCTGTTTGCCCTGGCGCAGCATCGAGACCTTCTCCACGTTCATGGAGTGGTTGGCGTCGTCGAGCTTCGCCGTCACGCGCACGTGATGGCCCTCGTGCCCCTTGAGCAGGTCGGCATTCGACACGTTCCAGGTCTGCTTGTCCTTGTCGTTGACGAACACAGTCTGGCCGTTTTCATCCTTGACCCAGCCGGTCAGGCGCATGGCCTTGCCCTTTTCGGACGCCTTGGCTTCCTTGTTCTCCGCCTTGGCTTCCTTCTTGGCGTGCTTGCGCTCGGCTTTCTCCGTCTTCTGCTCGTTTTTCATCTCCGGCTTGTTGCTGGATTGGTCCTCCTGCGCGAAGGCGGCGATGCTCAGGGCGAACAACAGCGCCAAAACCCCACTTGCGATCCGTTTCATGATGGTCCTCTCCTGGGATGTACGAGGTGGCGTACCAGGTAAGATGCGGGTTCGCGAGACAGTGCTGGTGGGGATCAGCACCTAACCTTCGGGTTAAGGGAGTTTCAGTTTCGGTTTCAGTTTCGGTCTGGGCAGAATCGTCGGTGGTATTTCAGTACGTCAGTATGTCAGTACGTGCGAACGAGAGTTGTACTGGAATCTACTGAAATAGTGAGCTACTGAGATAACGGTCCAATGAAAACGCCGCCGAGTCATCGGCGGCTCTGAACCGAAACTGAAACCGAAACTGAAACTACTCCTGCACCGACACCACCTGCAGCACCTCTTCCACCGACGTATCGCCGTTGAGCAGGAGGAGGGCGGCGTACTTCTTGAGGTCGAGCATGCCGAGGCGCAGCGCGGCGGCGTGGATGTCCTCGGTGAGCGCGCCCTTGGCGACCATCTGGCGCAGTTCGGGATTCATGCGCATGACCTCGTAGATGCCGACGCGGCCCTTCACGCCCTTGCCGTTGCAGGCGTCGCAGCCTTTGCCCTTGTAGAGCTTGGAGCCGCGGGGCACGCTCATGTAGTCGCAGGTGGCGTCGTCGGCGACGTACTCCTCTTTGCAGTACTTGCACAGGCGGCGGGCCAGGCGTTGGGCCATCACGCCGACCGTGGACGACGACACCAGGAAGGGCTCGATGCCCATCTCGTTGAGGCGGGTAAAGGCGCCGGCGGCGGAGTTGGTGTGCAGGGTGGTGAACACCAGGTGGCCGGTGAGCGCCGCTTCGACCGCGATGTGCGCCGTCTCCTTGTCGCGGGTTTCGCCCACCAGGATGACGTCCGGATCCTGGCGCAGGAAGGCGCGCAGGATGCGGGCGAAGTCGAGGCCGATGTCCTTGTTGGCCTGGATCTGGATGATGCCCGGCAGGTCGTACTCGATCGGATCCTCGGCGGTGGAGATGTTGATGCCGGGATCGTTGATTTCGGCCAGCGCGGAATAGAGCGTGGTCGTCTTGCCGGAGCCGGTCGGGCCGGTGACGTACATGATGCCGTAGGGCTGGTTGACCAGGTCGCGCACCAGTTTCAGCGTCGGTTCGTGGGAGATGAGCTTGTCGAGCCCCAGGGTGGTGTTCGACTTGTCGAGAATACGCATACAAATCTTCTCGCCCCACTTGCCCGGAACGGTGGACACGCGGAAGTCGATGGGCTTGCCTTCCATGTTGACGCTGATGCGGCCGTCCTGGGGCAGGCGCTTCTCGGAGATGTCGAGCTTGGAGAGGATTTTCAGGCGCGAGATGAGGCCGAGTTGCACTTTCTTGGGCAGGTTCTGCACCGTCTGCAGCACGCCGTCAATGCGATAGCGGATCTGGACCATGCCCTCCATCGGTTCGATGTGGATGTCGCTGGCGGCCCGCTTGATGGCCAGGCCGAGGATGGAATTGCCGAGGCGGATGATGGGCGCGTCCTCGGAGGCTGACATCAGGTCCTGCTTGCTGTCGCTGGCGGCCATGTCCTCGGCCACCTGCAGGTCCTTGATGATGTCCGACTGCAGCACGTTCATGAGGTCTTCGGCGGAGGCGGTCGGTACCGGGGCGGCGACGCGCGTGGTAGTGGTGGTGATGCTCGGCGCCGGTTCGTCTTTCTTCATGAGGCGCCGGTACGTCGTGCTCATGAATTTCCGGAAATCGTCTTCGGAGGTGACCACCGGCTCGATCATCACGCCCTTGATCACGCGGCGGATGTCGTCGAGGGCGATGATGTTATTGGGATTGGTCATCGCCAGCGAGAGGCGGTTATTGGCGAAGGCGACAGGGATGACCTTGTGCTGCAGCATCGTCTGCTCGGGAAGCAGGGCGAGCACGCGCGCGTCTACCTGCACCTTGTTGAGATTGATGAACTCGACGCCGACCTGCTGGCTGGCGACCTCGACGCGCTCGGCGAGGATGGTGGTGAGCGCCAGGCCGATCTTGGGGTAGCGCAGCAGCAGGTCGTGGAAGTCGCTCTGCTCCAGCACCGCGCAGGTGGTGGGCTGCAGGGCGGTGACGGTGGCGGTGCGCGGCTTGCCGGTGAGCAGCGACATCTCGCCGAAGTTGGCGCCCGGGCCCAGTTCGGTGAGCAGGAAGTCGATACTGGTGTTGGGGTCCTTCTTGCGCACGTCCACCTGGCCGGCGGTGATGAAGAACATCGAGGTGCCGGGCGCGCCCTCGCGGACGATGATCTGGTTGGGAGGGAAGTCGCGACGCTTCATGCGCTTGACCACTTCCTGGCAGTCGCTGATGCTGAGCCCGCTGAACAGCTTGATGCGCTGCAGGAAGTGCTGCGGGCCGGGGGCAGGCGCTGCGGCAGGAG
>DASUBK010000388.1:0-9473 GCA_035763305.1 Terriglobales bacterium
CGAGGGATCTGTTGTAGTGGGCACAATTCTGGTGGCGTCGAGAACAGATCCCTCGCTGCGCTCAGGATGACAATGTTTTGAAATCATCGGCAATGAAGAACATCGCCATTCTCGGCTCGACGGGGTCCATCGGGCGCAGCACGCTGAGCATCGCGGAGAGCTATCCCGACCGCTTCCGCGTGACCGCGCTGGCGGCGGGGAAAAACCTGGAAGCCGCGCTGGAGCAGGCGATCCGCTGGAAGCCGCGCATTGTGTCCGTCGCCGATGAAGCCGATTCCCTGCTCCTCCGCCGGCGATTGGAACAGGCCCGCGTAAGCGATATCGAAATCGTCCACGGCACCGACGGCACAGTCCGCGTCGCTACTCATCCCGACGTCGATTTCGTGGTCAGCGCCATCGTGGGCGTGGCCGGCCTGGAAGCGACGTACGAAGCGGTGAAGGCGGGCAAGACGGTCGGCCTCGCCAACAAGGAATCGCTGGTCGCCGCGGGAGAACTGATCACCGCCGAAGCGCGCCGCCAGGGCAAGCCGCTGCTGCCCATCGACAGCGAGCACAACGCGGTCCACCAGTGCATGCGCGGCGGGCGCCTGGACGAAGTCGAGCGGGTGTGGCTCACGGCATCGGGCGGGCCTTTCCTGAATACGCCCGCGGCGGAATTTGCCAACATCACCATCGAGCAGGCGCTGAATCACCCGACGTGGAAGATGGGGCAGCGGATCACCATTGATTCCGCCACCCTGATGAACAAGGGATTCGAGGTGATTGAGGCCTGCCGGCTGTTCGGCCTGCCGCCCAGTCAGATCAAGGTGGTCGTGCACCCGCAATCCACGATTCACTCCATGGTGGAGTTCCGCGACGGCAGCATCCTGGCCCAGCTTTCGGTTACGGACATGCGGCTCCCCATCCTCTACGCGCTGACCTGGCCCGACCGGATCGCATCGGATTTGCGCTATTCCATCCCGGAAATGCGCCGGCTGGACTTCTGCCCGCCCGATTTCGTCAAGTTTCCCTGCCTGCGGCTGGCCTACGAGGCGGCCGAGGCGGGCGGCTCCAAGACCATTGCGCTCAACGCCGCCGACGAAGTGGCGGTATCCGCCTTCTTACAGGGCCAAATCGGATTTCAGGACATTTCCCGCACAATTGCCGCTACACTAGATGAAACGGACATGTGCCATCCTGAATCTATTAAAGAGGTCCTGGCGGTGGATCGCCGGGCTCGCCAGGCAGCTCGGGATCGGATCGCGCAGGCGCGGCCCTCCCCCCGTTCGGCCCGCGTAACTTAGCACGAGGACAGCACCCATCTCCTTATGTACAACTTTCTGACCAGTCTCGCGGCGGTAGCCGTGGTGCTCGGCATCATGGTGATCGTGCACGAGTTCGGCCACTTCGCGGCGGCCAAGCTGTTCCGCGTGCGGGTGGAGCAGTTCGCCATCGGCTTCGGCAAGCGGCTGTTCGGCTTCCGCCACGGCGGCACCGACTATCGCGTCAACCTGCTGCCCTTCGGCGGCTACGTCAAGATGGCGGGGGAAAACCCGCTGGAGAACCGCACCGGCGACCCGGGGGAGTTCACCTCGCATCCGCGCTGGCAGCGCTTCATCATCGCGGTGGCCGGACCGGCGGCGAACGTAGTCCTGGCGATCGGGCTGCTGGTCGGCGTGTACATGGTCCGCTACGAGCGGCCGACCTTCTTCACCAAGCCGGCGGATATCGGCTGGGTAGAACCGAACTCGCCTGCCGCCAAGGCGGGCATCGAGGCGGGCGACCGCATCGTGCGCATCGAGGGCATTGCGGACCCCACATGGGAGGATGTGCTACCCAAGGTGGTGCTGAGCCCCGGCCAGCCGGTTTCGCTCACCGTCAGCCATAACGGCCAGAACATCGACAAGACGATCACGCCGGTGCCCAGCGGCCCGGATGAATTCGGCGTGCCGGGCTGGCAGCCCAAGGAACTCATCACCGTCTCCAGCGTCGAGCAGGGTTCGCCGGCGGCCAAGGCGGGAGTGCAGCCGGGGGATCAGCTCATCAGCGTCAACGGCCATCCGGTGTACGCGATCGAGGGCTTCATCGACCTGGTGCAGGAAAACGCCGGGAATCCGGGACAGTTGGTGGTGCGCCGGCATGGGCAGGACCTGCACCTGACCGTAGTGCCGCAGAAGAAGAAGGACGAGCGCGGCCAGGAGCGCTACCTGGTCGGAGTGCTCACGCGGCCGGACATCGAGGTGGTGAAGCTTCCCTTCACCCAGGCGGTGGCCGCCTCGCTGGATGACAACAAGAAGAGCTCGCTCCTGATCCTGCAACTGGTGGAGAAGATGGTGCAGCGCAAGGTCTCGATGAAGCAGGTGTCGGGACCGATCGGCATTGCGCGCGCCTCGGGCGAGGCCGCCCGCGAGAAGGGCTGGACGCCGCTGCTGCAGCTGATGTCGGCCATCAGCCTCAACCTGGCCATCTTTAACCTGTTCCCCTTCCCCATTCTCGATGGCGGCCTGATCCTGATGCTGGCCATCGAAGCCATCCGGCGGCGCGACATCAGCCTGCGGGTGAAGGAGCGCGTGTACCAGCTGGCCTTCGTGCTGCTGGTGCTGTTCGCGGTGGTGATCATCTTCAACGATCTGGCGAAGATTCCGAGTCTGCAGAAGTTGCCGTGAGGCAGTTGTTGGTTGTTAGTTGTTGGCGGATCAGCCGATTCAAAGAAAGCGCCCGACCTGGCGGTCGGGCGCTTTGATCTTTTCTAACAACTAACAACCAGCAACCAACAACCAAAATCACTTCCCTGCGGCTTCGGTTTTTTCCAGCAGCGGCGGAGGAGCGGGGAGTTCGACGGGTTGAGGGCCGGGGGTGGTGAGGCCTCGGGGAATGCGTTCAACCTCGGTAAGTTCCTCCAGGTCGCCTTCGGCCGCGCCCATCTCCACCAAGCGGCGGGCCGAGACCATGACCCGCGATTCCAGCGAGCGCACGCTGCGGTTGTAGCTGTCCACCGCCTTGGCGAGGCTGCTGCCCACGTCGTCGAAGTAGTTGGCCATGGTGGCCAGGCGGGAGTAGAACTCCTTGGCCAGGGCGCTGATGGCGCGCGCGTTTTCCTCCACCTTCTGCTGCCTCCAGCTGTTGGCGACCGTCTTCAGCAGCGCCATCAGCGACATGGGAGTGGCGATCAGCACTTTCTTCTCCAGCGCCCACTCGATGAGTTGCGGGTCGGCTTCGGCGGCGGCGGAAAAGAACGATTCGCCGGGTAGGAAGAGCAGGGTGAATTCGGGCGCGTGCTCGAACTGCTTGTGGTACTCACGTGAGCTGAGCGCCTGCACGTGACCGCGGACGTGCTCGGCGTGGCGGGCGAGATGACGGCGGCGATCCTCCTCGCTGGTGGCCTGCACCGCCTCGATGTAGGCGTCGAAGGGCACCTTGGCGTCCACCGGTACGATCAGTCCGCCAGGCAGCTGCACGATCATGTCGGGACGGATGGTCTTGCTCTCGCCGGAGAAGGTTTGCTGCTCCACGAAGTCGCAGTGCTCGGCCATGCCGGCCAGTTCGACCACGCGTTTCAGAGTGAGCTCGCCCCAGCGGCCACGCACGCCGGTGCGGCGCAGCGCGGTGACCAGCAGCGAAGTCTCCGCGCGCAGCGATTCCTGCGTGCTGTTGACCGTCTGCAGCGTGGCACGCAGTTCGCCATAGGCGTTCTCGCGCGCGGCTTCAATCTCGCGCAGGCGGGCCTGGTACTCGGTGAGGGTGCTCCGCAGCGGCGAGAGCATGGCCTCGATGGCTTCCTTGCGCGCCTGCAGGTCCTGCGACGCCTCATTGCTGGCGGAGGACAGCTTCTGTTCGGCAAGGGTGAGAAAGGCCTCGTTGTTGTGCTGCAGAGCCTTGGCGGACAAATCGCCGAAGGCGCGCTCCATCTGCTCGCGAGCCTGCGTGACCGCCGCCAGTTTCTCGTCGGCGGCGCGGCGTTCCGCCTGCAACGTAGCCTCGGCCGCCGCCAGCCGAGCTGTCGCTTCGGCGGCAGCGGACTGCTGCTTGCGGGCTTCGGCGCGCGCCGCCTCCAATTCCGCGCTGCGCGCCTGCAACTCCGCCACCAGCGACGCGATGCGCTGCTCCGCGCCAGCCTGGCGCGCCCGCAAGACGGCCCAGGCCAGCACCGCTCCCACGGCCGCGGCTACCACCGACACCACCGCATTGATCCCCATTGAGGCCCAACCTCGTTCGGAAACTCCGCTGATTCTAGGATTGCTCGGCTGAGGAAAGATAGTGGAATCTCACCATCGGGTCATCGGGTCATCGGGTCATCGGAAGAAGGGTAACCGCGGATCTTCGCGGATGAACGCCGATCTTTTCTTAATGTTTTTGATCTGCGATCATCCGCGGCGATCCGCGCTTCGGTATTCGATCACCCGACGACCCGATGGTGAGATGGCCCGATCACCCGATGGGCAGATTAGAATGGTCTTGATGCGTAAGCTCATCGCCGTCCTGCTCCTGCTGCTTTCCCCCGCGCTGTTCGCCCAGGACTTCGATTCTGCCGGCGAGGCGCGCCTGCTGGATCTGGTCAACCAGGAGCGGGCCCGCGCCGGGCTGCCGTCGCTTAGGCTGGATGAGCGTCTCACCGCGGCGGCGCGGCAGCACTCGCAGCTTCTCGCCCAGCACAAAGGTCTGTCGCACCAGTTCGACGGCGAGCCGCCGCTGACCAAGCGCCTGACGGCAAAGTTTCTCCGCTTCGACCGCGACGGCGAGAACGTCGCCTTCGACACGGAACTGCAGACGGCCCACGAAGGGCTGATGAACTCTCCGCCGCATCGCGCCAACATCCTCGATCCCAAGTTCAACGCTATCGGCATCGGGATTCTGCGCAGCGGCGACTACCTGTGGATCACCCAGGACTTCGTCCACCGCCTGCCGCAGCTTTCCGAGCAGGATGCGGTGGACAACGCGGCCGCGGCGTTCGACGAGTTGCGCCGCAAGGCCGGATCGCCCCGAGCCCGCCTGGCGCGCGTGCCGCTGCTGCACGATCTCGCCTGCCAGATGGCGGCCAAGGACAGGCTGGACACGGGGCGCGCCTTGTCGCTGCCCGGCGCGAGTTCGGCGGTCGCCTACACCGAAAGCGATCCCGGACACCTGCCCGCCAGCGCGCACCGCCTGGCCGACGACCGCAACCTGGGGTCGTACGCGGTGGGCGCCTGCTTCCGCGACAGCCCGCACTATCCCGCGGGAACGTTCTGGGTGCTTCTAGTAACTTACTGATAACGGTGCAACTTCCTTCGGAGCTGCTGCATCCATATCCGCGTGAGGATGAGGACGCAAGCCGTGCTGGTGCCGGGCGAGGTCTACCGCGATCTCGACGGCGAGCTGGTGCAGTTGGTCAGCGTCGATCGCGAACTGTGCTGCTGGATTCCGCTCTCCCAACCCTGGGCGGCCCGCGAAGTCACGCACCGCGACAACTTCGTTCTCCGCTTCCATCCCCTGGCAGTCGGGCAGATGTACGCCGCCTGAGGGCTCCGCGCCTCTCCATTCCCGGCGAGCGCTCCGGTATAATGAGGCGAGCGCGCCCGTAGCTCAGCTGGATAGAGCGATTGCCTCCGGAGCAATAGGTCGGGAGTTCGAATCTCTCCGGGCGCGCCAGAGCTTCTCTCGTCGACTCAGACCGTTGCTGCCCGGACTCCCCCGGTTTTGCTCTTACCGCAACCTTCATAATCTGCCATATAATGAAGGCATGGCAATGAGCTCACTGAACATTTCCCTTCCTGAGAACCTGAAGGCCTATGTGGAAGGGCAAGTATCCTCCGGCGATTGGGGAACACCCAGCGAATACATTCGGGAGTTGATCCGCCAGGACAAAGAGCGCCGGCTGGGGAACCTCGAGCAGGAACTGCTCGCCGCGGCAAAGGGGCCGAAGATCGAGGTGTCGATCGCGGAGATCCGCAAAAAAGGCCTCGTTACAGCCCTGCGCCAGCGAGTTCGTCGCGCGTGAAGGCAGCGCGCCTGGCGTTCACCGACGCGGCGATGGCCGATGTCCTGGAGCAGTTTGACTGGTACACCGAGAAAGCCGGCCGGATCATGGCGGAGCGTTGGGAAGCAAGCATCGCTGCAACACTACTTAAAATCGCCAGGCGACCGGCCAGCGGCTCACCCTGCAAATTCAAGGCAGAAGAGCTCCGTGGCACCCGTCGGGTGCCTGTTTCACGATTTCCCAGGCATCTGGTCTTCTATCAAGCGCAGGAGGATGAGATTCTGATCCTGCGGGTCGTCCACGGTGCACGCGACCTGGAGAGCTTGTTCTCGGAAGGCGAGCATTCTGCCACATGAGTGAGGCAGGCCAGCCGAGTCAGGGATAAACCAGAGTTCTAAAATCGTCTCCTAGGGCGCGCCAGAGTTTCCCTTCCGCTTCTTACCTCGCACACCTCGTCGCTCCGGCTTTTCCCAAATCAGGCGAAGGCGTCGCGGCCGGTGATCCAAGTCACTGAACAGCGGCAGGCAGCGCCCTAGATTCTTCTCTTAATGTCCGTGGGCTCAGGCTTGCGTCCTCGATCATGGACCGCGCCTCCCTTGCGCCAGCTTCGTGAATCCAGCTGCAGGAGTGTCTCGTGGTGGCAAAATGCGCGAACCCGGCGTGCTCCCGGGAATTTCACTACCTGGGCGACGGCAGGCTATTCATCGGCGAAGTTCGTACCGGCGAATCGCCGCGCAGGCACCAGTATGCGTGGCTGTGCGGCCAATGCGCCGGGCAGATGACGGTGGTGTTCGACAGGGACAGCGGCAAGCCGTCGGTGATCGAGGCGAGCGCGGCGTAGGCCGCAGCGTCGCGCGTCCTGCCTGGAGCAGCCGCAGGGATTTGCAGTCCTGATTCAGGAATGATGGAACAGGCTCGCCTTTTGCCTGCGAACCGCCAGGGTCCACCGGATGTAGCATTCTGATTAGGTTGAACCCCAGGCGTGCCATTCCCTCACCCGATAGCGGGCACGCGCAGAAGGGGGCAGGAGTGTCATCGCCCCAGATGAGCGCAGCGCAAGCGGCTCCGGCCACGAGCCCGGAAGCGATCACCGTCGGGAACTACCAATTAGTGCAGAAGCTGGGCGAAGGCGGCATGGGCGCCGTCTTCAAGGGCGTGGACCTCATGGTGGAACGGGAGGTCGCGATCAAGATGCTGCGCCCGGAGATCGCGCGCCAGCCGGGGATCGTGGAGCGCTTTCACGCCGAAGCGGTGGCCCTGGCCAAGCTCAACCATCCCCACATCGCAACCCTGTACAGCTTCTTTCGCGACGGCGAGCAGTACTTCATGGTCATGGAATTCGTGAAGGGACGCACGCTGGAATCCATGCTGCGCCAGTCGCGGCAGATCGCAGTCGGGCAGGCGGTGGCCATCGCGTCGCAAGTCCTGGCCGCGATTGAGCACGCTCACTCGCTGGGAATTTTGCACCGGGACATCAAGCCCGCGAACATCATGCTTACCGAGCAGGGGCAGGTAAAGGTCACGGATTTCGGCATCGCGCGATTACTGGGTACGGCGCGCATGACGCGCGAGGGATGCTTGTGCGGCACTCTGGAGTACCTGGCGCCGGAACGGATCCGCGGCGTGGAAGCCGACCTTCGCTCCGACCTGTACTCCACGGGAGTGGTGCTGTACGAAATGCTGAGCGGCCGGCTTCCCTTCCAGGCCGGCAATGAATTCGAACTGATGCGCGCCCACCTGGAGAAGCCCGCGCCCACATTCGCAGCGCTGGGGGTGCGCGCGATTCCAGAAAGACTGGAAGCAGCGGTGGCCAAGGCCCTCGCCAAGGCCCCCGAGGACAGGTTCGCGACAGCGGGCGAATTCCGGGCGGCTCTGGCCGGCGAGGAACGGCAGCAGGCGGCGACAGGTCCCGCGCCAGAATCATGGCCGTTCCAGCCAAGGCCCACAGTCGCGGGGACTCCGAAGGCGGCGGCGGAAACCATGCCGGCGATCGCCAGCGCGAGGACGTCAAGGCTGCGCTGGACGGCTTACACGGCGCTCGCGGTTGCGGCGTTGCTGGGGCTGATCCTGGCGTTCTCGCGCATCGGCAAACCGGCAACCAGCGAAGCGACGAAGCCGCAGCCGGCAACTGTCGTCGCGCCCGTCGTCACGCAGCCCAGCGCGCCCAACTCCCCTGCACAGACCGCCGGCGCTCAGGGTTCACAACAACAATCGGCGAACTCGCCGGCGAACGGAGCGGAGTCGGCGGTGACGAATGCTGGGAAGCCGAAGCCGGATTCCGCCGCCGGGCGCCGCAAGGCCGCACTGCGAGCCCTGGACAAGGACGCAAGCGGCGCCGGCAAGAAGACCGACAAGCCCCGTGACCGCAGGTCCTCTTCGCTGGAGGCCCTGAAACAGTAACCCTGGAGGCCAACCATGCGCGTAGCTCGCATCGCCCTGATCCTGATGTTCGTGCTCCTCAGCGACGTGCTGACGGCGCAACCTGCTCCGAGCACACCTCCCAAGCCGATCTCGCAGCAGGGGCTGACGGAGGCGCTGCGCATCGGCGGGCTGAGCACGCAAGAGATGATCGACATCGTCAAGCAACGAGGCGTGTCTTTCGCGGTAACGGCACCCGTGGAGGCCGATCTGCGCGCAGCCGGCGCCCCGGCGTCGCTCATCGAGGCCATTCGGGCCAACTACCGTCCGGCGAACGGCAGCGCTGCGCCGGTCCTGGATCCGCTATCGAAGAACGAGATCGCCACCTTGCTGCAGGTGGGAACGCCTTCCGCACGCATTCAGCAAATCGTCGCGCAACGCGGGGTGAGCTTTCCCTTAACGCCCGCCATCACCAGCGAACTGACGCAGGATGGCGCCGATTCCGCTCTGCTGGCCGCGATCGAGACCGCCTGGGCGAAGTCGCCCGGCGCGGCCTCTGCCGTGCCGCCGCAGCGCGAAGCTTCCGCGGCGCAGGAGGCGAAGCCCGCCGCGGCCACTCCCGCCAAGGCCGAAGTGCCGCTGAGCTCCATCACGCAGGTTCGCAAGCTCTACGTCGAGAAGATGAAAAGCAACCTGGACCAGTATTTGCGCGCCGAACTGACGAAGCAGCTTCCGGGACGATTCCTGCTGGTGGTGAACAAGGAGGAAGCGGACGCTCTCCTGGTAGGCACGGGCGAGCAGAAGGATGGAGCGTCGGCGGCGATCACCGGACGCTACCTGGGACTGCATGACACCGCTTCCGGCGCGGTCTCGATGGTGGACAAGGCGGGAACTGTGCTGTGGGCCTCCGAGGCCGGCGATCGCACTCTCCTGCTGGGTCCATTCAAGCGCGGCGGCGCGCGCGAAGTGGCGAGCCGCCTGATCCAGGATCTGAAGAAAGCATTAGACGCCGCGGAATAACTCAACGACAGGAAAACGCCCCGGTCGGTGACGACATGATTGTCGCTGCCGGGGCGCTCTTGATTCCCCTCGCCGACGCGGCCCTAGTGTTTCTTATGACCTTGCAGGGGAGCGGCAAGCGAAGAGCCACACACGGGGCACATGGCCGGCATGCGGTGGTAGG
>DASUBK010000389.1:0-9873 GCA_035763305.1 Terriglobales bacterium
AAAAAGCGTCTGGGGCTAGGCCATTCGGCCCAACACGAGGCGCAAAGCGTCTCTACCCAGTCGCAGATTCAGTCTCGCCCGTTGATTAGCCCCTGTCAAGGGCGTCAACTATTTTTGTCTGTCTTTCAACCACTATATGTCGGTGTTGCAAATCAACCAACCATATTAGTTGGGGATCAGCCGCTTCTTCTCTGGAATTAATTCCCTTCACATCATGGCCACGTGCACGCCGGCGGCGTAGAGCACGCGCTGGCGCTCGCTGCCGCTCATGCCCGACGCGGCCTTGATGTAGGCGTCGCGCACCGCGCCGTCGAGCTTGTAGCGGCTGGCCAGCATGCACAGCACGCGCGATTTCTCGTAATCGCTCTTCATGGTGCTGACCGACTGGATGAGCTTCACCAGGCCGTTGTCGTCGAGCGTGGAAGCGTTCAGGCCCGCGATGTAGCTGCGCGAGCGCTCGTAATCGGAGCCCATGGCGGCGATCGCCTGGAAGTACGCGTCCTGCGTCTTGCGGTCGAGCAGCTTCTTCTCCGCCATGCTGGTCAGCACGCGCGACTTCTCGTAATCGGACTTCATTTTCGTGGTCTGCGCCAGAGCCATCTCGACCGCGGGGGTGGAGATGCGGGTGCGCGACAGCAGCGTGCACAGCACCCGCGAGCGCTCGTAGTCGGATTTCATCCGGTCGATGGCGGAGATGAACGCGGTCTGCGTGGCCTGGTCCGAGAGGTCGTAGGGGCTGTCGTTGCCGGCGATCGAACACAGCAAACGCGACAGCTCGTAATCCGATTTCATCTCGCTGCCGGCCTGCTGCAGCACGCGGCGCAGGGTGGGCGCATCCAGGCGCGCCTCGCGCAGCAGGACCAGGTAATAGCGGGAGCGCGCGCTGTCGCCGCTGAGTTGCGAGATCGCCTGCAGCACGGCGTTGGGGCCGCCCGATTTCAGCAGCACGGGCACGCGCACCACGGCTGCGAATCCCGTTTGCCGGTCGAGTCCGTAGAGGAACGAAGCCAGCCAGGCGCGGCCCTGCGGCTCGAACGGCACCGTAGAGCCATTCTCCAGGTAGGCGTAACGGATGGAGCCGTCATTCTGCGCCGTGGCTTCGAGGTGGTGCGTGGTGCCGTTGGCGCGCTCGGTAGCTTCGAAATAGCCGCCGCGCTCCAACTCCGCAATCGCTGTCCCATTGCTGTTGAAGGTGATGTTGCCTTGCATCGAGATGTCAATGCTGCAGCCGTTGGCGGAGATCGAGGTGTGCCAGGTGCGGCGGCTGTCGTCGTTGTTGATGCTCATGCTGCGGCGTTCCGAGCCATTGCCGAAACACTGGAAGGCGGGACTGGCCGCGGTGGGCAGCGGAACATTGCTCGGCTGAGTGGAGAAGCGAATCTGCCCGTTATTGGACGGCAGTCCCGGCATTGCAGGCATCGCGGGCATGGCCGGCATCGCAGGCATGGCGGGCATTGCTGGCATGGCCGGCATGGCGGGCGGTGCGACCGCCGGAACAGCGGGCATGGCCGGCATCGCTGGCATGGCCGGCATGGCGGGCATCGCCGGCATGGCCGGCAGAGCTTCGATGTCGTCGCTCACATAAGGAGCTGCGGGCGCAGGCGGCGCGTCGGGAGGAGGCGTGGGCTGCTGCGGATCCTGCCAACCCATGGAATCCATCTCTGCATTCGCGGCTGCGATGGCCGCGGCTGTGCCTTGTATCTGAGCATTGGCAGCCGCCAGCTTCGCCCTTGCCGCGTCCGTGGCCGCCGTAGCGCCGTCAAGCGCGGCATCGGCCGCGGCCAGCTTCGCCGGACCGACGGCTTCGTCGTTGTACACGATGCCATCGGGGCCGATGGCCGGCTCGTAACCTTCGCCGATACCCTGGCCGACACCGCCGGACACACCGCCCGGTACGCCGGCGCCGATTCCGCCGGACACGCCGCCGGAGATCCCGCCGCCGATTCCCTGTCCGACGCCGCCACCCTGGCGCACATTGCATTGCGCCTCGGCCGACCCGTCCTTGCACTTGGTGGACGATGAGGCTTTGGACGTCTGTGCGCGCAACGCTGCCACCGGCAACGCGATCGCCACCACGCTGAGGATCGTCCAGGTAAGGAACCCGCGAGAGGAAGAACGCTTCACAGTGGGACTGAGCACGGCAATCAATCTCCCTTCCAGTTGCGAGCGGCGGGCCATGGCCAGGGCCGCGGCGCAATTCGCCACGCGATCCGATTGCATGGCAATGTTCAGCAGATCATCGGCGTAGTCGGATGCCTTGGCGCCCGAGGCGAGCACCAGGTCGTCGCAGGCGCGCTCACGCTCGACGCGCAACGCGCGCATCGCCAGCCACGCCAGCGGATTCACCCACTGCACGGCGCAGAGAACCTCCGCCAGTAGCTGCCACAGGCCGTCGGCGCGGGTGACGTGCGCCATCTCGTGCCGCAGCACGGCCCGGAGGCGCGAAGGCGGCCAGTCGCCCGCTGCCCGCGGCACGACCACGCAGGGGCGCAACACTCCCGCGGCAAAGGGAACCTCGATTTCGGAGCTGGTCAGCAGCGGCGCCCGGCAACCGAGTTCGCCGCCGACGGCCGCGGCGGAGCACACAACCAGTGGCTCGGTGGCGGCCTCACACCGCTGCACCAGGCGATGCAGCCGCCAGCGCGCGAAGAAGAACTTCGCCGTGATCGCCGCCGCAACCATGGCCCACATCCATAGAGCCATCACAAGCCAGTTCACCGCTCGGCGAGCCGATGCCGGCTTCACCGTCCGCACGGCACTCGCCGGCGCAGCGGGAGCGGCGGCAGGTGTTGTTTCGGTGGTGATGGCCGGTATCGCGGTCGCGGCCTTTGCGGAAGGCGCCGCGGGCTGTGCCGCTCTAGGGAAAGCCGGCGCCACTTTCGCAAGATAGCGCTCCGCCTTCGACTCCACTCGCCGCGCGGCGTATTGCGCGATCGAGGTATGAGTACGGGGCGCGCGAACTGCTGGTGATGATGGAACTGCCGCAATTTCCACCGGCGAGGCCGTCATCGTCTTTGCCAGCGCCGCCGGCATGCGCACCGGCCACTGTGGCGTGACGAGCATCAGCAGCGGCATCGCCAGCGCCACGGCCACTCCCGCAGCGACGACAGCGAAGCGATGCGCCGCGCTGCTGCGGCGCAACAAGGCCCGCACCAACAGAGCCAGTGCCAGCACCACCGCGCTCTTTACAACGGTCGAGGCCAGCAGGAATTCCCAACCGTAGGTCGTCATGGCTATCTTCCTTCGCTGCGCGCCTTCTGGATCATGGCGGTCAGCCGCTGGCGGTCGCGCTCGCTCAACCTGGCGTCGGGCAATTCCAGCAGCGCCGCGGCCGCAGCCTCCGGCGAGCCGCCGAAAAATGTCTTCACCACGTGGCGCAGCGCCGAGGTGCGCGCCCGCGCCGGGTCCTGCGTCGGCGTATAGACGTAGCGCACGCCCTCGCGCTCGTGCCGCAGGTGGCCTTTCTCTTCCAGCCAGCGCAGCATGCCGCGCACGGCGGAGTAGGTAGGTGGATCGGGCAATTCCGCCAGCACTTCGGCGGCGGTGGCCCGTCCGCGACGAAACACGATGTCCATGATCTGCCGCTCGCGGCGTCCGAGAGTCGAATTCAAGGAGTCAGGCATAAGCGTGAGACGCATCCTATGCCAATCGGTTAGCACGTGTCAATCCATTAGCACCAAGGAATCACGCTGTCCGCTTCCGGACAGGCGCATGCCGCAAGCGGACACCGGCGGAAAACCCCGCCACGGATTTCCCCCATGAATGCGCATCCGGAGAACCTCAACCGTCCGCGTATGTCCTTGTGAATCCGTGGCTTGCGATTGACTTTATTGATATTTCGCGCGAATCTTCACTGCCCGGTCCAACTCGTCCACCGCCTGCAGGATCTTCAGTTGCAAGTCCTTGTCCAACCGATTGGTTTTGAGGAAGGAGTACACCTCCTGGTCGGCTTGCGGCGAGTGCTGCCCGTCGATGAAGGCGTTCAGCCATGCGACCAGGAAGAAGATTTTGCGGTTCTGTTTGATTTGCGGCAGCGCGTCGAGCGCCGGCTTCAGGTAGGGCGCGGTCAACTCGGACTGGTTCCAGAAGTTGAAGGCGGAGAGGCTCTGCTCGATCCAGTCCTCCGGGCGCTGCGCGTTGTGCAGGTACTCGTCGAAGTACTGCTTCTTGGCGGCGGCATCGGGGCGCGCCGCCTGCGCGATCCAGGCGTACTTGAGACCGTCGCCGCTGTGGTCGCGGTTTTGCTCGGCGGCGAAGACGGCGCTCGCGTCGGGATCGTTGCCGGCGATCAGCGTGGTCACCATGCTCCAGCGATCCAGCGGCCGCAGTTGCACGCCGGGCACGCTGATCTCACCGCTCAGCAGCTTCTTCAAATCGCCCCGGCCGTCGGCAGTCTCCGCCAGGCCGCGCAAGCCGCGGAACCAAATGATGCGCAGCCCCTGTTCCGGCGCGTGCAGCATGCGGTCGGCAGCGAGTTTCTCAAGCGGAGGGACTAGCGACTGGCGGGCGGCGTCGGGCATGAAGCGATGCAGCGCGGTGACGTCGTGGCCGATGATGCTCTGGGTGAGGGATTCGTCGTTCTCCGTGGGGAGCAGCTTCTGCGAGAGCGCGACGAAGTCCCGCGGCGCGAGATCGGCCTCGCGCACCGAGTCCCACAGCGAGCCCCAGAGCAGCGCGCGCAGGAAGACATCGTGCACCCCGCCGAGGTCCTGCATCACCACTGGCCGGCTCCGGCGATCGAGCAGGAAACGCCCGTACGCCTCGTCCCGGTCGTTGGCCCAGACGTACCGCGGGCATGGTTTCCCCACTGCCGCCCTGACCTGCGAGGCGGCGGCATCGAACTCGGCCCGGATGCGTTCCGGTTGCGCGCCTTGCAGAAGCACTTCGGTGGCGATCGGCCACACCCCGCCTTCGTTCAATACATCGTGTTGCGACAGCGTGAGTCTCGCCAGCTTTCCTTGCGCGCACGACCACTGCACCTCCACCTGCGGCATGCCGCGATGGCGGACCCACATCTCCGCCCACTTCTCCAGGTCTTGCCCCGATGCCTGCTCCCACGCGTGCACCAAATCACTCCACTGCGCGTTGCCATAGGCGTGCTGCTGGAGATAAAGGCGCAGGCCGTCGCGGAACTTCTGGTCGCCGAGCACGAAGTCCAGCTGCTTGATGACGCCCGGCGCCTTGTTGTAGACGATGGCGCCGTAGGCTGACTTCGCGTCCTTGAGATTCGGAATGTCCTGGTAGATGGGCGTGGTGCCCTTGGTGGAATCGATGGCGTACGCCGCCGGCTTGATGGATTCGTAGAAGCGCTTCCACACCGCCTCGTTCGGTTTCAACTCCGCCAGCGTGTGATACGCCATGAACTGGGCGAAGCCCTCTTTGAGCCAGAGATCGTCGAACCAGCGCATGGTGGTGAAGTCGCCGAACCACTGGTGCGTAAGCTCGTGCAGCACCAGGATGTCGCGGCCGAGGCGGTCGGTGTGCGTGGGCGCGGTACGGAATAGAACGGACTCTTCGCGCAGGAAGGTGGCGCCGGCGTGCTCCATGCCGCCGTAGGCGAAGCCGGGGATCAGCACCATGTCGTACTTGGGAAAGGGGAACTTCTGCGCGAAGAATGCGGACAGCGAATCGATTCCCTGCTTGGCGATCTCCTGCACCTCGGGCGCCTCTGTCTCGGCCTGCTGCAGCTTGGACTGGCGGACGTACACGCCGGGCATGCCGGGCACGTCATGGACTTTCTTGAAATGTCCGGCGGCAAAGGCGAAGAGATAGGTGCTGATGGGCTCGGTCTCGGCGAAGTTTGTGATTCGCTGCCTGCCGGCTTCAACCGTGGCGCCGTTGGTGTTAGAAATCACCGTCCAGTCGTCCGGCGCTGTGATGCCCAACTGAAATCGACCTTTCAGATCCGGCTGGTCGAAGCAGGGAAACGCCATGTCCGCATCCATGGGCACAAACAGCGTGTACAGATACTCGGTGCCATCATCTTTATCTTCGAAGCGCGTAATCGCCTTGCCGGCCGGCGCGACGGGAGATGCGAAATCCACACTGACCGTGTTCTCGCCGGCGCGCAGCTTGTCGGCCGGCAGAAGGATGTGCCCGCTGTCACTGTCGATCGGCGCTTCGGCACCGTTGATGGTCAGCTTCGACGCCGTGCCCTCGCGATAATCCAGCAGCAGCGGCTCGCCCGCCGACTTCAGCGTGAAGCGCAGCTCCTCGTGGCCGGCAGTGGTCGCAGCCTTCGGCACCAGCGTGAATTGCAGCTGGTAATGGATATCGGAGATCCGCGCGGCGCGCTGCTGCGCCAGCGCCAGCGGAATTCCCTCCGGCGCGGCGGCGAAGGCGTTCGTGGAAATCGCAAGCAGGGCGATGAACCAAGCTCGAATCATGGCGCGAGATTTATAGCACTGGAGATGATGGAGCGCACGCGCCCTCGCGTGCGAGTCTTCGTGGAAGCTTCGTGTCCTTCGTGTGAAACCAAGTGGGCCGGTGCACACGAAGGTTCCACGAAGGCTTGACGCTGGAAACTAAGAGCTGAGAGCTAAGAGCTGATAGCTGATAGCTCCCTCTGATACCATCACTGATTCGGGGTGGGACTCCTCCCGCACTAGTCCGCATGCGCTACGGCTTCGTCATCGACCAGGACCGCTGCATCGGCTGCCACGCCTGCACCGTCGCCTGCAAGGAAGAGAACCAGGTGCCGGTCGGCGTCTTCCGCACCTGGGTCAAGTACGTTGAGAAGGGAGTCTTCCCCAACACCCGCCGCCACTTCGGCGTGCTGCGCTGCAATCACTGCGACGACGCGCCCTGCGTCGAGATCTGCCCCACGCGCGCCCTCTACCGCCGCAGCGACGGCATCGTGGATTTCGACGGCAACCGCTGCATCGGCTGCAAGTCCTGCATGCAGGCCTGCCCTTACGACGCGCTCTACATCGATCCCAACAGCAACACCGCGGCCAAGTGCAACTACTGCGCGCATCGCGTGGAGGTGAACCTTGAGCCGGCGTGCGTGATCGTCTGCCCGACGCGCGCCATCATTCCCGGCGACCTCGACAATCCCGCCAGCCTGATCAGCCAGATCGTGGCCACGGAAAAAGTCTCCGTGCGCAAGCCGCAGAAGGGCACTGAGCCCAAGCTGTTTTACAAGGGCGTCGAGGGCGACCTGCTGCAACCCACTCGACTGCAGCAGCAGGCGAACTATTTCTGGTCCGACCGCCAGGAATCCGACAACCAGATCCTGGCCGCCAGCGGAATTGGCAATCCGGCGAACAACGAGCCGCGCGGCCACGACTGGGCCGGCAATTCCACGCGCGAGATCTACGACGTCGCCCACGGCATGCCCTGGGGCTGGCGCATCTCCGCCTACCTTTGGACCAAGTCCATCGCCGCCGGGGCGCTGTTTGTGCCCGCCTTCCTGCTGCGCTGGTTTCCCTTCTCTCCGCTGATGACGGTGCTGATGCCCGCCATCGCGCTGGCGGCGCTGGCGGTCACCATGCTGCTGCTAATCACCGACCTGAAGCGTCCCGACCGCTTCTTCTATTTATTGACCAAGCCGAATTTCAAATCGTGGCTGGTGCTCGGCTCGTACATCCTGATGGGATACGGCGCACTGGTGGCGCTGTGGCTGTTGGAGGGTCTGACCGGCGGCACCGTCTCCGACGTGGTGTGCTGGCTGGCGATCGTGTTCGGCATCGGCAGCGCCTGCTACTCGGCCTTCCTCTTCGCCCAGGCCAAGGGGCGCGACCTGTGGCAGAGCCAGATGTTCTTCTGGCACCTGCTGGTGCACGCGGTCATCGCCGGCGACGCGGTGCTCATGCTGACCGCGATCTGGACGCGCTCCTCGCGGGCGGTGGCGCTGTTCGGCTCGGCAGTGCTGGGGATTTTCTGCATCATCAGCCTGGCGATGATCCTGGCCGAGATCAGCCTGCCGCACGTCAGCGAAGACGTGGCGCTGGCGATCGGATCTTTGACCAGCGGCGCGCTGAGCGGGCGCTTCTGGCTGCTGGCCATCGGGTTAGGATTGGTGTTGCCGATCGTGCTCACCGCGCTGGCATGGTCGCGCATCGTGCCTCCGGGCGTGATCGGCATTGCCGCCGCCTTCGCCCTGGCCGGAGTGTGGTGGTTCGAAGATTTATGGGTGAAAGCAGGACAAATCGTCCCGCTGAGCTAATGGACGAAACCAAGAACATCCCGCTGCATCCCGCCGCGCGCGAGCTGGACGCGCCCAGCGGCGGCCTGCAATCGTTCCCGCCGAGCGAGCACTGGGACGACTGGACCGAGTATGACTCGACGGCGTGGCCGAAGCGAGTCGAGCGCCACTACTCGATCATTCCCACCATTTGCTTCAACTGCGAAGCCGCCTGCGGCCTGCTCGCCTACGTAGACAAGAAGACGCTGAAGGTGCAGAAGTTCGAAGGCAATCCGGCCCATCCCGGCTCGCGCGGCCGCAACTGCGCCAAGGGCCCGGCGACGCTCAACCAGGTCACCGACCCGGAGCGCATTCTTTATCCTCTGCGGCGCGCTGGTCAACGCGGCGAGGGCAGGTGGGAGCGCGTCACGTGGGACGAGGCGTTGAACGATCTCGCCGCGCGCATCCGCGCCGCGCTGGTGGAAGGCCGCAAGAACGAGATCATGTACCACGTCGGCCGGCCCGGGCACGAACTGCTCTACAACCAGCGCGTGCTGCACTCCTGGGGCATTGACGGCCACAACTCGCACACCAATGTCTGCTCCGCCGGGGCCCGCACCGGTTACGCCTTCTGGCACGGCATCGACCGTCCCTCGCCCGATCACGCCAACGCGCGCTTCATCCTACTGCTGAGTTCGCACCTGGAAGCCGGCCACTACTTCAACCCGCACGCGCAGCGCATCATCGAAGGCAAAGCCGCGGGCGCGAAGGTCTGCGTCATGGACACTCGGCTGTCGAATACCGCGTCCAAGGCGGACTACTGGATGTCGCCGTGGCCGGGCAGCGAAGCTGCCATCCTGCTGGCGATGGCCAACATCCTGATTCGCGAGAACCTCTTCCATCGCGAGTTCGTGCGCCAATGGGTGAATTGGGAAGAGTACCTGCGCGAGGAGCATCCGCAGCGCCCGCAGACGTTCGACGAATTCATCGCCGTGCTGCAGGAGATTTACGCGCCCTACACGCTGGAGTACGCGGAGAAGGAATCCGGAGTTCCGGCGAAGATGATCGTGGACGTGGCGCACGAAGTCGCGCGGGCTGGGACCGCTCTTTCCACGCACGTCTGGCGCAATGCGGCAGCAGGAAATCTGGGCGGATGGCAGGTGGCGCGCGCGCTGGAATTCCTGGTTGTGCTGATGGGCGCGGTTGGCACGCGCGGCGGCACCGCGCCCAACGCGTGGAACAAGATCGTTCCCGCACCGCCCAACATGCCGCCCGCGCCCAAGGCCTGGAACGAGCTGATGTGGGCGCGCGAGTACCCGCTGGCGTTTTTCGAAATGAGCTTCCTGCTGCCGCATTTCCTGAAGGAAAACCGCGGCAAGCTGGCAATGTACTTCACCCGCGTTTACAACCCGGTGTGGACCAATCCCGACGGGGTAAGCTGGATCGAGGCGCTCACCGATGAATCCAGGGTCGAGCGCCATGCCTGCCTGACGCCCACCTGGAGCGAGACCGCGTGGTACGCCGACTACGTGCTGCCGATGGGGCACGCCTCCGAGCGCCACGACCTGATGAGCCAGGAGACGCAGGCGGCCAAGTGGATCGGTTTCCGCCAGCCCGTGCTGCGCGTCGCGCTGGAGAAGCAAGGCAAGAAGTTCGCGACCACCTGGGAAGCGCATCGCGAGGCGGGACTGGGCGAGGTGTGGGAAGAAGACGAATTCTGGATCGAGCTGTCGTGGCGTATCGATCCC
>DASUBK010000390.1:0-9043 GCA_035763305.1 Terriglobales bacterium
GAAGCTGCCGCAAGGCATGCTGGAACTGGACGCGCCGCTGTCGGCGGAAGAGAAGAAGCGGCAGAAGGAAGGGATTTCAGATTGAAGATTTCAGATTGCAGATTGGCCGCTGGTAAATCTTCAATCTGAAATCTTCAATCTGAAATGCGTTTCGACCTGATCACCATCTTCCCGGATTTCTTCCGCGGCCCGCTGGATTACGGAATCGTGCGGCGAGCGCGCGAGGCGGGGCTGGTGGAGATCAACGTCCACGACCTGCGGGGATTCACGCACGACCGCCACCGCACCGTGGATGACCGCCCCTTCGGCGGCGGCGAGGGCATGGTGCTCAAGCCGGAACCGATCTTTGAATGCTTGCAGTCGCTGGGATTGTGTGGCGACGGGTCTTCGACCCGTCGGGAGCGGGCCAGAGACCCGCTCCCCCATGTTCAAGTCGTTCTGCTCTCCGCCGGCGGCGCGCTGTTCGATCAGGCGATGGCGGCGGAGTTCGCCCGACTGGAGCGCCTGGTGCTCATCTGCGGCCGGTATGAAGGAATCGACGAGCGGGTGGCCGACCATCTTGCCGATCGCGAAGTTTCGGTCGGCAACTTCGTGCTCAGCGGCGGCGAGTTGGGCGCGGCGCTGATCGTGGACGCGGTCACGCGCTTGATTCCCGGAGCGCTGGGCAACGAAGCCTCGGCGCGCACGGAATCGTTTGCCGCCGAGGCGGCGAGTTTGAAGCTGCCGGTGGACGCGGAAGGAAATCGCATTCCGGATTCCACGGTAGCCGCGGGCGGGCTGCTGGATTACCCGCACTACACGCGCCCGGCGGAGTTTCGCGGGCTGAAAGTGCCGGAGGTCCTGCAAGGCGGCGATCACGAGCAGATTCGCCGCTGGCGGCGCCAGCAGGCGCTGGCCAAGACCTTGCGCAACCGTCCCGACCTGCTGGAGAAGGTCGAGTTGACGGAGGAAGACAGGAAGTTTTTGGCGGAAATGGACGAAAGCTCTGAGCTGTGAGCCTTGAGCTCTGAGCTTGTGCCGGCTTTGAGAGTTTTGCCGAATCCGTGGGCGGATTTTCCGGCTCAAAGCTCACAGCTCAGAGCTCACAGCTATAATTACCACGTAGGCTGCGGCCGTCACCGGCTAGCGCGGCTGCGGAGATGGAAAGGAATCAGGACCATGAGCACCTCACCGATTATTCAGAAACTGCTGGCCAAGACGCGGCGCACCGACCTGCCGCAGTTCGCGCCCGGCGACACTGTGCGCGTGCACGTTAAGATCAAAGAAGGCGACAAGGAACGCCTGCAGGCGTTCGAAGGCGTGGTCATCGCCAAGTCGCGCGGCGCGCAGCCCAGCTTCACCGTGCGCAAGATGAGCTTCGGCCAGGGCGTGGAACGCATCTTTCCCAACGACTCCAAAGTCATCGACAGGCTGGAAGTGGTGCGCTCCGCGCGCGTCCGCCGCGCCAAGCTGTACTTCCTGCGCGGCCGCCGCGGCAAGGCTGCCCGCCTGCGCGAAGCGGAATAATTCCGGCGCTCGGCGCTCGGCGCTCGGCTGTCGGCTTTCGACCGGAAGAGATTCCGCCACCCGACGGCCGATCGCCGAACGGCGATAGCCTTCTTCTGTGCCCCGGCCTCTCAAACCCGACAGCGAGATCTCCAAGTCCGCCGCCAAGCTGCGCCTGCTCAAGCGCCTGAAATGCACCACGCGCTTCGAGAAGCAGGCGTGGAGCACGGGCGCCACGCTGGTTGCCGGCGTGGATGAAGTCGGACGCGGAGCGCTCTTCGGTCCCGTCGTGGCGGGCGCCGTCATCCTCGACCCCGCTTACCGCATCAAGTACCTGCGCGATTCCAAGCTGCTGACCGCCGCCGAGCGCGAGAAGCTGGCTCCGCGCATCCGCGAGCACTGCATCGCCTGGTCGGTGGCCGCGGTGGACGCCGCCCGCATCGACCAGCTCAACATCTACCACGCCTCCCTGCTGGCGATGGTGGAAGCGGTGTCGCAGCTCGATCCCAGGCCCGACCACCTGCTGCTGGACGCGGTGCGCATCCAGTACGACTGCCCGCAGACCAAGATCATCCACGGTGACGCGCTTTCGGCCTCGATTGCCGCCGCCTCGATCATCGCCAAGGTGTACCGCGACGACCTGATCCGGCAGTGGGCGCCGGTGTTTCCCCACTACGACCTTGCCTCCAACAAGGGCTACCGCAGCCCCAAGCACATCGCCAGCCTGCGCGAGCACGGGCCCTCGCCGCTGCACCGGCAGTCGTTCGCCCCGGTGTGGCTGGCCGCCTCGCAGCAGGAGGTGATGGAGTTTATGAAGCAGGTGTCGGAAGAAGAGGTTTCGGAAGTTTCGGAGGTTTCGAATGTTTCGGAAGACGCTGCAGGTGCCTGAAACCTCCGAAACCTTTGAAACCTCCGAAACCTTCACTCCAATTCGGCGATCCTTCGTCGCAAGTAGCGCCGTTCCACCGCATTCGCGGTGAGGGCCAGCGCGCGATGGTACTGGTCGCGAGCCTCGTCGCTCCTGCCGAGGCGGCGCAGCAGGTCGGCGCGCGCCGCCGGCAACAGGTAGTAATTGCTCAGATCTCCATCGAGCTCATCCAGCAACCGCAATCCGGCTTCGCAGCCCTCGCTCATGGCGATGGCGACCGCGTAGTTCAGCATGACAACCGGCGACGGTTGGAGCCCTGCAAGTTCGCGATAGAGCTGCGCGATCTGCTTCCAGTCGGTCTGCGCCGCGCTGGGTGCTTCGGCATGGACCGCCGCGATTGCCGCCTGCAGCTGGTAAGGCCCGACCGGGCCCAGGCGCAACGCGCGTTCCACCAGCGTCAGGCCTTCTTCGATCTGGTCGTGGTGCCAGGTGGAACGGTCCTGCTCCTCCAGCGGCACCAGTTCCCCCGCCGCGTTCACGCGCGCGTCGCGGCGGGAATCGTGCAGCAGCATGAGCGCCAGCAGTCCCAGGCACTCGGCCTGCTTCGGCATCAGTTCGCATAAAGTGCGCGCCAGGCGAATCGCCTCGCCGCAGAGCTCGCGCCGGATCAGCGCGTCGCCCGCCGTGGCGGTGTATCCCTCGTTGAAGATCAGGTAGATCACCGTCTCGACCGAGGCCAGCCGGTCGGGCAAGGCGCGCGGCGGGGGGACCTGGTAGGGAATGCGGGCGTCCTGGATCTTGCGCTTGGCGCGGACCAGACGCTGCGCCAGCGTCGCTTCCGGAAGCAGGAAGGCGCGCGCGATTTCGGGTGTGGTGAGGCCGCCGAGCGTGCGCAGCGTCAGCGCCACCTGGGCCTCGAGGTTCAGCGCCGGGTGACAGCAGGTGAAGATCAGCCGCAGGCGGTCGTCGGGAAAATTCATGTCGTCGTCCGGAGCGGGATCGGTGGGGCGCGTAACGGTCTCGGTCTCATAGAGGATCTGGTCCTCCTTGTCGCGGCGGGTGCGCTCGCGGCGGGAGTAGTCGATCAGCTTGCGCTGCGCCGCCGAGGTGATCCACGCCGCCGGATTCGCCGGCAGGCCGTCCTGCCAGTGCGTCAGCGCGGCGGCCAGCGCATCCTGCATGGCTTCTTCGGCCAAGTCGAAGGAGCCGGAAATGCGGATCAGCCCGGCGATGATCTTGCCCGACTCGCGCCTGAAAACCTGTTCGACCGTACTGCGCAGCTCGTCCATCTAGGCTTGCGTCGTCTCCGCAGCGAGAAGCTCCGGCCGGGCCATGGTGCGGATGGGACGGACTTCGATGCAGCCGGCGCCACCGCCGCAGGCCGTCGGAATGCGCGTCGCCCACTCCAGCGCCTCGTCCAGGTCCTTGCAGTCGAGGATGTAGTAGCCGGCCAGTTGCTCCTTGGTTTCGGCGAAAGGCCCGTCGACGATCACGGTCTTGCCATCACGCTTGCGGACGGTCGTAGCCGTGGACGTTGGCTCCAGCGGGTCGGCGCCCAGCAGGATGCCGCGGCGCGCGGTTTCCCCAAGCACCGCCTCGTGACCGGCAATGACCGCCGCCGTCTCTTCCGGCGTACGGGCGGCGTTTTCGTTGGTGTAGATCAGCAGCATGTAACGCATGGTATCCCTCTCCCTACATCGGGCTGCGGAAGTGTTTTCAGGATTACGAGAACGTCATGATGGGCCGGACTTCGATGCAGCCGAAGCGCGCGGCGGGAATCTTGGCGGCCATCTTGACCGCTTCGTCCGTCGAGCCTGCTTCGACCAGGTAGAAGCCGCCCAACTGCTCCTTGGTTTCGGCGAAGGGGCCGTCGGTCGTGACCGCCTTGCCGTCGCGAACGCGCACGGACTTGGCCGCCTGCGTGGGCTGGAGCGCCTTTCCCGCCTGGATGGCACTGGCGAACGTCTGGCCAAATGCGCGGTACTCCTGCATCTCCGTGTTGTCGTAGCCCTTGGCAAAGCGCTTTTCGTTTTCGTAGATGAGCAGTAGGTATTGCATCGAATCTGTCCTCCTATGCGTACGACGTGCGACGGCAGGAGAATCGACAAGGACTCAGAATATTCGTTTTCGGGGCGGAAAAGAGTTGGTGGATGTAGTTGAAAACGCAGCGGTGCGGGCGCGCTATTCCAGATCGAGGTGGAAGCGGCTGAGGCGCTCGCCGCGCGGCGACAGCACCTCGAAGACCACGCGGTCCGAAACCGGGATCTTTTCCAGGCGGAAGGTGGCGCGGTAGATGCGCTCGTCGTAGGACACGTCGGCGGGCATGCCGATCATCTGCACCGCCTGCGGCCGCAGCACCCGCTGGTTCAGGCCGTGAAAGACGCGCACGCGGAAGCGCAGGCCCAGCAGGTAGCGATTCATGTCCAAACCGGCGGTGGTGGCAGGCCACTGGTCGACATCGATCAGCTTCAGGCGGGTGCTGGCGGTGATGCGAAAGGTGACGCTCTCCGGGTACCACGAAACCGGCGCGCCGCCGGCGTCCACGACCTTGCGTTGCCCCCGGTCGACAATCCTGCGCAATCCTTCGAATTGCGAATTGAACGCCGTCACCAGCAGGAACATGGTCTGGTGGGCGTCGCGGAACTTGAAGCCGTCCACGCCCAGCGGCACCACGGCGTGAAAAAGAAATTCGGTCTTTGCCTTGGGGGCATTGGCCGGCGGCGCCGCACACAACAGCACCGGCATCAGCAGCAACAAGGAGGCGCGGATTGCGGAGCCGCGGTGGGTCACGGTACGGTTATGCATGGCCGGCGGAGAACATCGGCCAGCAAGAACTTAGATGCGTTTGCGAAAGGCGGGGAAATGCGCCGTTTGTTGTGCATCACCGCTCATCCCGACGACGAGGCCGGGGGCTTCGGCGGCAGCCTGCTGAAATACCGCAGTGAAGGCGTCGAGACCTTCGTGGTCTGCCTCACGCCGGGGCAGGCGGCCACCCATCGCGGCGGCGCGCGCTCCGATGCGGAACTCGCCGCCATGCGCCGCCAGGAGTTCGCCCGCTCCTGCGAGATCCTGCAGATCTCGCAGGGCGAGGTGCTGGACTTCGCCGACGCCGCCCTCGACCGCGCCAGCTTTTACCAGGTTGTCTGCGAACTGGCACTCCGCATCCGCCGCATCCGGCCCCAGGTGATCCTGACCCTGGGTACCGAGGGCGCCATCACCGCCCATCCCGACCACTCCATGGCGGCGCTGTTTGCCACCGCCGCCTTTCACTGGGCGGGACGCAGCAACCGCTACCCCGAGCAGTTGGGCGACAAGATGACTCCGCACCGCGCGAACAAGCTGTACTACTCGACCGCGAACTTCGTCCTGCCGGAACGCCAGCCGGTGTCGCTGGCCCCTGCGACTGCGCACATCGAAGTGGCGCCGTGGTTCGAGCAGAAGATCGCCGCCTTCAAAGCACACACCAGCCAGAAGCCGCTCTTCGATCTGTTTGAAACCAACGTGCGCAAGCGCGGGACGGTGGAACTGTTCCACCTCGCCGCCTGCAGCGAGCCGGGGGAGATCAGGCGGGAAACCGATTTATTCGAAGGGATTGAGTGATCGGATCATCGAGCCACCGGGTCATCGGGCAAGACATTTAGACCGGTAACTCTACGAAAGTCATCCCCAGCGCAGCGAGGGATCTGGTGTAAACACCCACGGGACGGGTGGCGATCACAACAGATCCCTCGCTGCGCTCGGGATGACATCTCACGGCGCTGACCGAAGTCCACCAGGGCAACCCTCATCGAATGACCCGATGGCCCGATGGTGAGATGACCCGATGGATCACTCTCCTCTGGCTTCCAGGAACTTCTCCACTTCCAGCGCGGCCATGCAGCCGGTGCCGGCGGCCGTGATTGCCTGGCGGTAGCGGCGGTCCTGCACGTCGCCGCAGGCAAACACTCCCGGCACGCGCGTGAAGACGTAGTTGTGCGTCTTCAGGTAGCCGTCGGCGTCGGTTTCCAACTGGTTGCCGAACATCTTGGTGTTGGGAATGTGGCCGATGCCGAGAAACATCGCGCTGGTGGGATAGTCGAACTGCTTGCCGGTACGGACGTCGCGCAGCTTCAGGCCGGTGACCTCTTTCTTCTCGACGTCGAGCACCTCGTCCACCACGGTATGGTGCAGGAAGTGGATCTGCGGGTGCTGCCGCGCCCGCTCCAGCATGATCTTGGAGGCGCGAAACTTGTCGCTGCGATGAATGATGGTGACCTTGGTGGCGAAGCGGGTGAGGAACAGCGCTTCCTCCATCGCCGAGTCGCCGCCGCCGATGACCACGATCTCCTTGCCGCTGAAGAAAAAGCCGTCGCAGGTGGCGCAGGAGGAGACGCCGTGGCCGATCAGCGACTGCTCGCTGGGCAATCCCAGCCAGCGCGCCGAAGCCCCGCTGCTTACGATCAGGGTCTCGGTCTTCAGCGCGCTCTTACCCAATTGCAGGGTAAAGGGCTCGCAGCTCAGGTCGGCGGAGAGCAGGTCGGCGGTCATGAACTCCGCCCCGAAGCGCGTCGCCTGCTTGCGCATGTTGTCGATCAATTCCGGACCCTGGATGCCCTCGGGGAAGCCGGGAAAATTCTCCACCAGGGTAGTCAGCGACAGCTGGCCCCCAGGCTCGTGCCCCTCGATGACCAGGGGTTTGAGGTTGGCGCGGGCGGTGTAGATGGCGGCGGTCAGCCCGGCGCAGCCGGAGCCGATGATGACAGTCTTGCGTACGTTCTCCATGTCTCTTGTTCTGATTCACACCGCCGCGTTTGGATTCGGAGCGCGGCGGGGTCCTATTTCTTGGGTACAGATTTCTTGCTGCTGGGAGGAGCCAGGCGCGCCAGTTCGGCTGGAACCAGGCGGCGCACGCTCATGGTCGCGCGGTACTCGCTCATGACCTCGGCGGCGCGGCGAAACAGCGGCTGGTAGGCGCTCTGATCCGCGCCTTCACAACGATCCAATCCCAGCGAAGGCTTGCCGAAGCGCTCCACCTTGATGCGCTCCGGCGGGGTGTCGGACGCCAGCACTGCGCTCACCGGCTGGCCGGCGGAGACGCCGTCTTCAATGGAAATCTGCACGATGTCCTTGCCTTCGCGCGGCCGGACGACCAGCGTTTCCTCCAGCCGGTTGCCGTCATCGCTGAAGGAGTACTGCGCGGTGGTGAACGTGGCATCCGGCGCGAAATCGTGGCGCACCCGCACCCAGCGCGCGGGGGATTTATCCAGGGTGGTGCGGCCGCGCGAGACTTCGAAGTCCCCGCTGAACCGGGGATGGGACGGGATATGCTCCAGCGCGGCGGCAATCTCTTTGCGCTCGGCGTCAGGCGGCGCGCACACGTTCATGATGTTCACCCGGACCTGCGGCTGCTCCGGAGGCTTCTTCTCCTCCTGCTGCGCCGGGGCCAGGAGCGGGCCACACACCAGGACCGCACCGCAGAATGTCGCCAGTTTGCGCACCGGGAGATTCTATCCTAAGGCCCGCGTCCCGCCGCGCGCTGCTACAATCGCCGGCATGGCAAACCTGACGCTGATCTACGGCATGCGCCTGCTGCCGGCCGACGACATCGAGCAGATCGGGGACGCGGTCATCCAGCTCAAGCACGGCCGCCAGGCGCGCGTCACCATGCACGTGCTGGAGGGCGGCAAGGAAGAGATCGAGGCCCAGCTGCGCACCAGCATCGAATCGTTCTTCGACATGTATCCGGAAATCTGACACTCACGACGCTCACGTAGGTGCAGGCGCCCACGCCTGCACAAGCCGCGACGCTCACGTAGGTGCAGGCGCCCACGCCTGCACAACTGCGGATGCTGGCGCATCCGCCGGACAGGCGAGGCGCCTGTCCCTACGTGATGGCGAGAAGCCTGTCCCTACGTGATTTTGCTACGCGGTCTTCCGCCGCCGCTCCAGCGCGTGCAGCAGGTCCTGCACCGCGATCGGCTTGAACAGCAGGGTGATGCCGTTCTCCTCCGCTTCCCGGCTTTGCTCCGGGCTGGCGTATCCGGTCAGCAGGAAGGTCGCGGTCCGGGGATAGCGCTGGCGGGCCTCGTCCAGCAGGCTGAATCCGCCGCGCTCGCCGTCAATGGAGAGGTCGCAGATGACGATGTCGAAGCTGCCGGCACTCAACTCGCTCCGCGCCTCGGCCGTCGACGCTGCAGCCGTCACTTCATACCCGTGCTGCTGGAGGATGAGGGTGTAGGTCAGCAGTACCGGCGGCTCATCGTCGATCAGTAAGATTCGGCCCGACATTAGCTGGCAGAATAGCACAGCGGATTTCCACATCCAGCCCGCTGGTCCCTTGCCGCAGGTTACGAAAGAGGAAGACGAAATCTACCGCGCCGCCGAGCCGGAGCCGACGGCGAGACGCTGCAATCGCCGGCACGCTTCCTGCAGCGCGGCATCGGTCTTGGCGTAGCAGAAGCGCAGGAAATTCCGCCCGCCGTCGCCGGTGTAGAACGAATCTCCGGGTACCGCGGCTACGCCGGTTTCGCGCAGCAGGTACATCGCCTTTTCCTTGCTGGTCGCGCCGGGAAGCGAGTTGGAGTCGGCCAGCACGTAGTAGCCGCCCTGGGGGATGCTGGGCGTGAGGCCGGCGTCGGTCAGCGCGTTGCAGATCAGGTCGCGTTTGTGTGCGTACTCGGCATTGAGGCCCTCGTAGAAATTGTCCCCGAG
>DASUBK010000391.1:0-5720 GCA_035763305.1 Terriglobales bacterium
CCCCTAACTCCAGCGTTACAGGCGTGAGGTTGGCGGCGGCGGCCTGGGCCACGCAGCGTCCCACTGCCGTCGAGCCGGTAAAGAAAAGATGGTTGAGCGGCAGCCGGGTGATGGCCTCGCCCAGTTCGCGCGCTCCCAGCACCACCGCGAATTCCTCGGGCGCAAAGCGGGAGGCGACCAGTTTCTGCAGCAGCTCTCCGAACGATGGCGTCAACTCGCTGGGCTTGAGCAGCACGCGATTGCCCGCCGCCAGCGCTCCGGTCGCAGGGGGAATCGATAGGAACAGGGGAAAGTTCCACGGGCTGATGATGCCGACCACGCCTACAGGCTGGACTTCGACTCGCGCGTGCGCGGGAAACAGGTAGAGCGGCGTGGGCACGCGGCGCGGGCGCATCCAGCGGCGCAGGTGGCGGAGGGTGTGGCGGATCTCGGCGACGGAGGTAATCACGCCCGCCATCTGGGTTTCGAACAGAGAGCGGTTTCCGAAGTCGGCGGAGATGGCGGAGGCCAGCTCGTCTTCGTGCGTCTCCAGCAGATCGAGCAGCCGCCGCAGCCGCTGCTTGCGAACATCGAGCGACGGCATGGGATCGCGCAGGTACGCGGCCCTCATGCCGTGGAAGAGCGCTTCCAGTTCGCATGCGGTGGTGTCCACGGGGCAACTATAGCGCAGGCGCTCACGGGCGCCGCCGAACTCGCCACGATGCCGACTGTTGCATTTCCCAACAGCGGACAACCAGTAAATTTCCTGCGCTGGCAGCTCTTGGCTCACTGCAACGCCGCGGAGATCGTCCTAGAATTCGAAGGGGTTGGTGCGGCGTAGAGGACTCGTATGCATACTCCCTCGGCGATGGCGGCGTATCTGGAGCAGCTCGATCCACAACAGCTGCGCTCGACCGTGATCTCGTTCCTGGCGGGCAGGAAGACGCCGGAGGAGCGCATTGCCGCCATCGAGGAGATTCTGCGCGGTCCGGCCGGTCCGGAGCTGCGCCGCGCCATGGGACGCTGGGTCACCGAGCGGATGGTCCCGGTGGAGCGCCTGGTGCCGGAGAAGTACGCGCGCTGGCGGCCGGTGGTGCGCGACGCCATGCTGTTCGTGATGTCGTACCTGTCGGCCGCGCGGCTGGCGCCCAAGCTGCTGGAGCAGATCGAGCTTCCCCTCGGCACCAGGCCGGAGACACGCCTGCTGCGCCTCATCAGCAAGGTTCCGGGCCTGCAAAAGCTGGGCCAGGTGCTGGCCCACAACCGCCATCTCACGCCGCCGCTGCGCCAGGCGCTGATCCGGCTGGAGAACGGCATCCGCGACGTGACCGCCCGGGAGATTCGCGAAATGATTCGCGAGCAGTTGGGCCCGCGCCTCCGCACTCACCAGGTGACGATCCGGCCCGGCATGCTGTCGGAGGCCAGCGTTAGCGCGGTGCTGCGCTTCACGTGGAAGAGTCCCGCGAGCGGCGAGCAGGAAGCCGGCGTGTTCAAAGTCCTCAAGCCGCACATTGCCGCCTGCTTTGCCGAGGACATGGCCATGCTGCAGGCGCTCACCGCGTACTTCGGCAAGCGCCTGGGCGAATATGGATTCGAATCCGACGTGCTCTCCGACACCTTCGCCAAGGTGCGCCGCCTGCTGCAGCACGAGGTGGACTTTCGCGGCGAGCAGGCCACGCTGCTGCGCGCCTACGAGCTGTATCGGCCGGTGCACGGGGTGCGCGTTCCGCGGCTGATGCCGGAGCTTTGCACCACGCACATCACCGCCATCAGCGAGGAGAAGGGAATCAAGATCACCGACGCCGCCGCGCGCATGCCCCGGCGTCGCCGCGTGTTGGTCGCCGATCAACTCATCGAGGCGCTGGTCGCAGTGCCGCTGCTGTCGGCGGACAAGGAAGCGCTCTTCCACGCCGATCCGCACGCCGGCAACCTGCTCTACAACGACGCCACCGACGAGCTGGTGATTCTCGATTGGGCGCTGTGCGAACGGCTCACGCGCGAGCAGCGGCGGCACCTGGCGCTGCTGCTGCTGATGCTCGGCCTGCGCGATCCGCAAGGCGTGACGCGTGCCGTTGAAGCTTTGCAGCAACCCGGCGGCGCCAACAAGGCGCGCACCATTCGCGAGTTCGTTCCCACATACATCGCGGAGCTCTCGTGGAAGCCGGCGGCGGGCGGCGTCGATGCCATGCGCCTGGTCGAACGCCTGACCCTGCGCGGCGTGCGCTTTCCGGCGTCCCTGGTGATGCTGTCGAAGGTGCTGTTCACGCTCGACGGCATCATCGCCGACATCGCCGGCAGCGACGTTCCCATGACCTTCGCCGTGACCTCGCACCTGCTGCAAACGCTGCTGGTGGAGCGAAAGCGGGTTGCTCTGCCGCTGAAGATGAGCGACTGGATGGCCTTGCAGTGCAGCGCGGCGCTGTACGGCGCGCGCCTGCTCATCCGGATCGAGGAAATGGCGGCGGAGAAAGTCCTGCGGGCTACTGCCTAGAACGAATCGCGACTCGCCTTCGCGGCGGAATTTAACCACAGAGGACACAGAGGGATGTCTTTTCTTCTCTGTGTTCGTCTGTATCCTCTGTGGTTAACTGTTGCAGCCCCGGTGGGACCTGCCGCGAACGGGCTTCTTCTAGCCTTGCTGCGCTTCTTCCAGCCGCTCCGCAATCAGGGAGTAGGCGCTGGCATTGAACACCAGCCCCATGTGCGTGCCCGGCACCTCGCGATCGATCTGCGCGTCGCCGGTGCGGCAGTAGCGCCAGTCCACGATGCCGTCGTCGCGGGTGTAGATCGCCGTCTGCTGGATTTCGGAGGGGAGTTCACAACGGAGGGAAGAAAGGAAATCGCAGGTACAACGGGCGGTGTAGCAATCCGGCAGCACCCCCGAGGGATGCTCCCGAAGGATATGTTTGCGCACCGCGCTGGCCGCGGTCAGCACCGAACGATGGGCGACGGTGCCGCGCAGCGGGGCCGCCAGGGTGGTCAGCGAGGCGACGTCGTCCGGCCGCTGGCAGGCGATGGAGCGAGCAATCAGGCCGCCGAGGCTATGCCCGATCAGGTGCACGCGGCGGCGCGTTTCTTTTACGGCGCGATCCAGGGTCTCCTGCAGGCGATAGCGGATCAGCAGGTTGGGGCAGTCGGCATTGAGGCCGATGCCGGAGAGGTAGGCGCGATAGCCGATGCGCGCCAGCCAGCCGTGCAGGTGGCTCAGGTAAGCGTCGGTGCCGAGGAAGCCGGGAACTACCACCACCGCCGAGCCATCGCCGCGCGGCACGCCCAAGCCGTAATAGACCGGCGAGGCGTGCAGCAGCAACAGTTCGGTTCCAAAAAGGGCTTCTTTCCAAATTGCGGTATTGGCTTCCGCCTCATCCTGACGAATGGAGTAACTCACCGGTGACATGGAACTCCGTGCCTTGGTCCGTGGGGTTGGTCGTCGCACGCGATCACAATTGGGGGGGAGCGTCGAAAGATTAACAGAACATTTATCGATTCAACCAAAATTGATGCACGTCCTCCGCGATTTGTCGCATCA
Source organism: Terriglobales bacterium (assembly GCA_035763305.1). Lineage (GTDB taxonomy): Bacteria > Acidobacteriota > Terriglobia > Terriglobales > Acidobacteriaceae > DASUBK01. The sequence continues at coordinate 3,509 of DASUBK010000391.1, forward strand.
ACGCGCGCAACGACATGCAATGCGCTCTTGATCGATGAATTTCTCAACAAAAAGATCGCGCGGACGCGTCTCTTACCGAACACGTCCGCGCCAGAGTTGCAGCTTCACCTTCCTTGCGTGTCGCGCTTACGCTCCCACCGCATGCGCCATGGTCGCCTTGCGCGCCGGCCGCTTCTTGGCCCGCGGCATGACGGTGGTATGGCCGTTGCGCGGTTTGACGATGTTTTCGATCAGCGCCTTCTCCGCCGAGACGAAGCTCTTTACGCCCTCGCCGGTGAAGTTGGCCATGGGAAGCAGCCGCGTGGGCGACAGCATGTCCATCGCCTTGGTGGCCGATTTCAGGTTGACGGTCATCTGCTGCGCGATCACGTCCAGCATCTTCTTCTGCGCGTCGATGAAGGCATTGGTGGCCTCGCGGGCCAGCTTCGACAGCTCCGTCATCTTCGCCTTGCTCATGGTCGCCGGCTTGCCGCTGGTGGCGCGGGTGGTTTCCTGGGCGACGATGTCGAGGAACTTCTGTTGCGTGTGAACGAAGTGGTCCATGCCGTCGCGGGCCAGGTCCACCAGGCGGGTGGCGTCGAAGCCCTTGCCGGCCTTCACCGATTCCAGCCAGTTGACGGTCTGCTTGCTGGTCAGCTTGAGGAATTCGTGTTGCATGCCGAGGAAGGTGTCAATGCTGCGCCGGACCAGGTCGGTCATCGCCGTCGCCGGCGTGGAGCCGGAGACCCGCTCCTTGATGCCGTTCAGCAGCAGTTCGTTCTCCTGTTGCGCGAGGTTGAGCAGGATGCGCTGCGCCTCGACGAAGCTGGAGGTGCCTTCCACCGCCAATTCGGTGAGCATTGCCACCGGGGAGTGCTCGGGGTCGGAGAGGCCCTCGCGCAGGCTCTTCATGGCGATGGCGTTTTGCCGCATGGCCACGTCCACCAGCACCCGTTGCGTGGCGAAGAAGCTCTCCACGCCCTGCTGCACCCAGCCGGCCAGCAGGGAGAGGAAGGAGGACGGGTGCGGATGTCGGGTGGGTGGCCCATTTTTCATTTCACGTGCCATAATGGCCTCCATTGCTGCACTGCAGCATCAAGAAAACCCTAGGCTTCTCGCGGAGCCAAGTCAATAATTTCCCGTAAAATGTTGCGCTGCGGCAGGAGAGCCCAGGATGAAAACGGGAACGGTGGTGATCAAGAAATACGGCAACCGCCGGCTATACGACACTACGTCCAGCCGTTACATCAACCTGGACGAGATTGCCGCCATGGTGCGCGACGGGCGCGAAGTGCTGGTGCTGGACGCCGCCACCGGCGAGGACCTTACCCGCGTCACCCTGACCCAGATCATCGTCGAAGACGTGAAGGGACGTCCGGCCGGCCTGCCGCTCGAGTTGCTGCGGCAGTTAATCCTCGCCTCCGACCAGGTCCGCCAGGAGTTCCTGGGGTGGTACTTGAAGTCCGCCTTCGACAGCTTCGAAAAAGTGCAGAGCACGCTGCAGCAAGTCGGTTCGGCTGCCCTGGCGCCGGTGGAAGCGATGAAGCGATTCATCCAGCCCCAGGCCGAAGACGGAAGTGAATTGAAGGAACTGCGCCAGCGCGTGGCGGAACTGGAAGGACGGCTGCGGAAACGCGGGGCTCCCAGGCAAAAGCAAAAACGCACGCGCAGCTCGCGCCCACGCTCCCGGTAAAAGAAAGCCACGGATTCACGGATGACCACGGATAAACCAATTCCAAAGATCCGTGAGAATCCGTGCAATCCGTGGCGTTTTTGGTGCCAGAGGTTGTGGTTGGCCTACGGCGCGAAGGAGCGCAACTGCCGCACCGCGCCGGCATCGAGGCCGCGAATCAGTTCCGTCACCAATTCCACCAGGCGATCGAAGTCGGCGCGGTTGATGATCCCGTTGTGCGCGTGGGTATAGCGCACCGGGATCACCAGGTTCACCGTGGGCACGCCGCCGTTGCTCTTCTGGATCTCCGCCGAATCGTCGCCGTAGCCCTGCAGCAGATCGGTTTGCAGCGGGATGTTGTGCGCCGCGGCCACCTGTTTCACCAGTGCCGCAAACTTCCGGTTAGGAAGTTCGCTGGAATCGAAAAGAAAGATGGCGGGACCGTTGCCCAGAATCTCCTGCGCCTCCTCGGGGTGAACGCCGGGCGCGTCGCGCACCACGCCGGCCTCGATGGCGATGCCGACATCGGGCTTGATGACCTCGCTGGCGGTGTGGGCGCCG
>DASUBK010000392.1:0-6177 GCA_035763305.1 Terriglobales bacterium
TTGCGGGAGCTGCCATGGCTGGAGACGGTAAGCTTGGATCCCTACGTCTTCGTCTTCACCATCGCAGTGGCGGTCACGGCGGCGATGCTCTTCGGCGTCGCGCCGGCGGTGAGCGGCTCGCGCACCGCCGTCATGGACGCGTTGAAGGCGGCGACCGCGCGCATCGCCGGCGGGCGTGAGCACCGTTGGCTGCGGCACGCCTTCGTGGCCGGCGAGCTCGCCCTGGCGCTGCTCTTGCTGGTCGGCGCCGGCCTGCTGGTGCGCAGCTTCGTCGCCCTGATGAGCACCGATCCCGGCTACGATCCCACAAACGTGATTTCCGCTCGCGTGCGCTTCCCCATGGAGCAGGCACGCAGTCAGATAGCGATGGCAGCCTACAGCGCGGCGCTGCTGGCGCGCGCGCGGGCGCTCCCCGGGGTACGCTATGCGGCCCTCTCCAGCTCCCTGCCGCTGCACGGCTACTCGATGATGGTGATGCTCTCGTTCCACCCCACCCAGCCCGAGGAAACCCAGTCCTTCCACGGCCCGACCACCTTCGTCACCAGCATCACGCCCGACTTCTTCCGTGCCATGGGCACGCCGCTGCTGGAGGGCCGCCCCTTCAGCGGCCAGGACAACGAGCAGTCGATTGCGGTCGGCATCGTGAACCAGGCGTTTGCCCGCCAGTACCTCAATGGCGAACCCCTGGGCAAGGTCGTTTACTCTTCGGCGGTGGGCAACTGCGCCAACTGCTTCCACAACCGGACCTTCATGCCGGTGCAGATTGTGGGCGCGATTCCCGACGTGCGCCACGACGGCCTGGAGAAGTCGGCGCAGCCCGAGCTTTACCTGCCCTACGCGCAGATGCCGCACTTCTCGATTAATGTGGTTCTGAAGACGGACGGGGATCCGCGCGCGCTGGCGGCGCCGCTGCGTTCCGCCGTGCTGGCCATCAATCCCACCATCCCGGCCTACGAAGTTGCGACGCTGGAGAGCCAGTTGTCGGAAGCGCTCGCCCAGAGGCGGTTGACCATGTTCCTGCTGAGCGCGTTTGCCGCGCTGGCGCTGCTGCTGGCGGCGATCGGCGTCTACGGCGTGATCTCCTATGCGGTGCTGCAGCGCACCCAGGAGATCGGCATTCGCATGGCCCTGGGCGCCACCCGCGGCGGTGTGCTGCGCCTGGTGCTGGGGCAGCAGGCGCGGATTGTTCTGCTGGGCAGCGCAGCCGGGGTTGCGCTGGCGCTCGCCTCCAGCGGCCTGCTGGCGAGCCTGCTCTACGGCGTCAAACCGCGGGACGGGTTCACCTTCGCGGCGAGTTGGCTGGTGCTGACCGCAGTCGCGCTGCTGGCGAGTATCACGCCCGCGCTCAAGGCGACGCGCTGCGAGCCGACGGTGGCCCTGCGCTACGAGTGATTTCATTTCAGTTTCCCTTGGGCCGGTCGAATTCGCGATCGGCCTTTTTCCTTTGCCGCTTGCGCTTTGAAAAACAACCATGGATTGCCAAGGATGGCCGCCGATCAGAAGAGACAAGCATGATCCGCGAGAATCCGTGGCGATCCATGGCCGGCTCCGTCTCCATCCGTCGGAAACTGAAACGAAAACTGAAACTCCGGAGTACACTGCGCTCATGGCGTTCGGCCGAAACCCGCGCAAGCTGATGACCGAAGCCGAACTCTACGAGTACGCTATCGGCGCGCTGGGGCGGCGGATGCGCTCGGTGGCGGAACTGAAGCGCCTCCTGCGCCGCCGCGTCGAACCCGGCGAACTGGGCGAGACCCTGGTCGAGCTGATCATCGTGCGCCTCAAGGACCAGAAATATCTCAACGACGCGCAGTACGCCGCCTCGTACTCGTCCTTTCGCAAGGAGAACGAGAAGTTCGGCCGCCTGCGCGTGGTCTCCGACCTGAAGGCGCGCGGCGTTCATCCCGAGGTGATCGAGAAGGCGGTCGGGTCCATTTACGACGAAACCAGCGAGGAGCAACTGGCGCGCCAATACCTCGCCCGCAAACGGGTGCGCAAGCCGGCGAACGAGCGCCAGGCGGCGAAGATCTTCCGCTCCCTCATGCGCGCCGGCTTCTCCCGCCGCGTTGCGGTGCGCATCCTGAAGCAGTGGGATGTCGAGGAGGAAGTTCTCAGCGCCCTGGAAGAAGATCAGCTCACGTAGCCGCAGGCGTGCTCACGTAGCCGCAGGCGCCCTCGCCTGCGGTCCCCCGAGGCGAACCCTAATTCCAATTCCGCGGATGAAAACCTGCCGCTCCCGCCTGCAGCGCGCGCTCTTTCTCGCTCTGGGGAAACGCTCCCATGAAGAATAGGATCAGGACACCCACCGCCGCCAGCCACAGCAGGAAGAGTTTGAGGATCATAACGAGAACCGCCTTGCGCAAGCGCTGGGCCCGGCTCCTGTTGTAGCCGCTCACCTCACCGGGGTCTGTGAGCCGGATCACATGGTGTTGCGCCATGTTGCCCGGCGGGCGCGGCGCGCCGATAATGAATCCCCTGGCGGGTGATGGAGTCTCGGCTCTCATGGTCATCGGCGAAGCTGCGCCGGCGCTGTCGGCGTGGCAGAATTTTTATGTCATCGTCGGCTCGTCGGCGGGCGCGCTGACCGGGCTGCAATTCGTGGTCATCGCGCTCATCGCCGAGGCCCGCGCCACCGGCAGCATGCAGGAAATTCGCGCCTTCGGCTCGCCCACCGTGGTGCACTTCTGCGCCGCGCTGTTGATCTCGGGAATCGCCGCCGCGCCCTGGAACTCGACCCAGACCCTTTCCATCGTCTTCGGCCTGTGCGGCATCTTGGGTGTCCTGTACTCGCTTAGCGTGGTCCGCCATGCGCGCCGCCAGACCGGCTACCACCCCGACGCGGAAGACTGGACCTGGTACGTGGCCCTGCCGCTGGCCGCCTATGTCAGCCTGCTGATCGCGGCCACGCTGCTGAACAGCCATCCCGCGGGAATCCTGTTCTGGATTGCGGGCACCACGCTGCTGCTGCTGTTCCTCGGCATCCACAATGCCTGGGACACCGTCACCTACATCACCGTGAAGCACCTGGTGAAGAAAGACGACGCTGCTCGGTAGTCGTCGCTCGCCGCTCGTGTCATGTCCTTACGCTGCCGGCGATTCACAAGCGACGAGGAAGGCCTAACGAACAAAAAAAGCCCGGCCGCAGCCGGGCTGAAGAAACTTCCGAATGAAAGCTTACCGCGTCTTCACGCAGCCGCCGTTGGCGTTCGACCACTCGTACTGGAAGGCGAAGCCGCTGCCGTCGGAGTTCAAGCCGGTGGAGGAATCAGTAAACGGCGTCGGGCTCCACGCGCACTTGTCGTCCGCCTCGTAGCCGCGGCGATCGTACCAGGCGTTGCCGTCCGGATCGGTCACCGCCTCCCGCGTCTCGTGCGACACGAAGTGTTCGAAGTTCTGCGTCACGGTGAATCCCGAGCTCTGGCAGCCGCCGCAGCTGGGATACGGCATCGAGGCGTACTTGATGTCCGAGCCGTTATGGCTGAAGTTTCCGTGGTAGGCGCAGTAGTACAGGTTGGGCCCGCCACACGAGGTATAGCTGCCGTCGGAGGAGTACGAACTCGCCGGCAGGAACACTTCGTAAATGGTGTCGGTGCGCGGCGTGCCGACCATCTTCACCACTTCCGCCTGGATGGCCGCATCGGTCACGTTCGTCGGCGGGGTGCTGGTGTCGTACAACGCTCCGCCCGCGGCGCCCAGATTCGACGTTTGAATGTAGGTCGGACCGGTCTGGTAGTACTGGGTGATGACGTTGTACTCGCCGGTCGTGCCGAAGGCGCCGATGTAGCTGTTCAGCGAAGAGGAAACCGAAGTGTCAGAACCGCCGTTCCACGAAGGGCCCCAGTAGATCGGAATCACCTTCGCGCTGCTGATGACCGGCCCGTTGTGATACGAGAGGCTGCTTCCGCCGTTGCGGGCAAACTTCGCGAAACGCTCCTTGGTCGGATAGTGACGCGGCAGCGGGTTAAACGTCTCGGGCTTGTCCGCATGTTCGTTCTGGGCAAGTCCCAGAGGGACCAACGTCAGTCCGGCGAGCGCCAGCGAAAGCAAAAAACGGGATTTGCTCATGTCGGGTCCTTTTCTCGGAAACGAATTCGAGGCAGGGCGCAGTCGAGCCTTTGGCCGTTGGGATTGCACGTGCCCCACACACATGCCGTTTGCCACGGGATCGGAATCTCCCCGCGCTGACCCTACCCCACTGGGGCGGGTACGTTAGCAGCAGCTCTGGCGGGCGTCAATTGCCAAGCGGTAATAAGGTCTGGTGACCAAAGTCGCATAGAGGCCGGGTGCAACGGCAAGTGTTGCTATTTTCAGCTGAGACCACACCACAAAGGACACCAAGGACACGAAGGATGTCCCCCTTCGTGTCCATTGTGCCCTTGGTGCTGCAATCGTCTGCCACTCCTGTCGCCGCGTCACACCTTTCACTGTTGCGGCACCGCCGCCGGCGCCTGCTCTGCCGCCACATCCTTCATCGCCGGCATGATGCTCACCGACTGCAGCATCCCGTTCAGCCGCCGCATCACCTGTTCGGGATCCAGTTCGCGCGCCAGGCCGTCGGGATTGCTGGTCTTGACTGCCGTCTCGATCTCGTAGCAGGTGCCGTTGGTGAACGCGACATAGTTGCGCTGGCGCAGCGCGCTGCCGCGGCCGCCGCTGTCGCTCTCCTTCCAGCGGAAGTCCACGCCGTTGATGGTTTCGGTGCTCAGCTTGTCGTTGCCCAGCATCGCGGTGCAGCCCTGCTCGTCCACCTCCTGGTTGAGGCTGAGGGCGAGGTAGGCGCTTTCGAAGTCGGTGTCAGGATAAAACCCGCGCGGAACTTCCACCCGCGCCAGCGTGACCTGGCCGTCGCTGCCGTCGTCGGAAGGACGCAGCGAATCGTCGGCGGCAATGGCCTTGGCGCTGACGAAGCGATACTGCCACGGATAAACGAACGACACGCCGTAGTCGCGGCTGGTGTAGGTGAGCAGCTTGGATGCGGGCTTGACCACGGTCTTGCCGGCCGCCGGCGCGCTTGCCTCCGGCACCGACGCTACCGGAGCCACGGTCACCAGCGCCGCCGGACGCACGCTGGCGTGCACCGCGGGCTTGGATTCCACCGCAATGCTGCGGTTGGATTTCTTGGAGCAGGCGACGCCGGCGATCAGGGCCGCCAGCGCCACAGTCAGGAGCAGGTTGCGCGATTTCATAGAGGGCCTCCTTGGGCCGCCCATGAAAATGCACGCCTCGCGCCATTGCGCCGGGATTGATGATGCTGCACTTAGCGCGCCCGTCGCCCACGGCCGGCGTGGGCAAAGCAACACGCTGTGTCAGCCGGGACGCTTGTGATCAGTGTTCGCGGTTGGACGCCGTTTGCGTGCCGCGTCGCCGACTCGCGGGGTGGCCAAAGGTCAGCAGCAGTTCGTTTTTTCCCACGCGCGCGGACGTGAGCTGCCCGTGGATCGGCAGGCCCCACAGTTCGTCCGGATCGAAGATCACGTCCTGCTTCTCCGCCTCAATGCCCTTATGCTTTCCTTTGCCGACCATCTTCTGCATGGTGAGTCCGAGCGCGTCGGCCACCCCGCTGATGGGAATCTTGGCGGCTTTTTCCGTGGAGGCGTGCAGGTCGAGCTTGCCGTCCGCAGTCACGCTGACCGGACCCTTCACCTCGAAGGGCAGCGGGATAATCTTCTGCACCTTGCCGTTAATCTTGATCTCGCCCTTGTCGCTGCTGACCTTGAGGTCCTTCACTTTGGAATTTTTCATTTTCCCGTTCAGCAGCTTGGCGATGGAGTCGTAGGTGAGCCCCACTACGCCGGCGCGCAACTGCACCAGCTTGCCTCCCATCTTCTTGCCGTCGCCGCCGGGAGCGATGAGAGCGTCCACTCCGTGCAACGCCAGAGGAACCCCCTTGGAGGTGTCGAGCGTTCCCGACTTGATGTACAGGCGCGTGGGCCCTTTGGCGGGCGGCGGATCTTCCGCCCACATAACGCCGGCGATAAGGAGAATGGTTAGAAGAATTCGCCGGGCGAAAGGCATGGTAGTTCGATGCGGCCAGGCCGCGCCGTCATAGCCCCGCCCGCGCGCAAAATCCAGCAGCAGCAGCCAACAGCGCTGCTCAAGATGCCGGTAGTCATTTGCAAGCACCGGTCCAGCGCGCGAAGCGCGCGCTAGAACGTGTAGCCCCCGGCGTAAGCCGGG
>DASUBK010000393.1:0-4023 GCA_035763305.1 Terriglobales bacterium
CGAGGGCCAGGGTCAGCACGGCGACGGCGGCGAAGCCGGGCGCCCGCTGCAGCATGCGGAAACCGTATTGCAGATCGCGCAGCAGAGTGGTCATAAGGGGTGTCTGGGTGCAAGCGGGGTGCCGCGTTCGCCCTTGATGAGACAGGATTTACACGCGGTGGTTAGCAGCGGGCGTTCGCAAGTGGGATGCAGGTGTCCGGATGCGGACAGGCGCTCGACTTGCGCGCGAGGTCGCGCGCGGTCCATCTCCACTACGGTCACTGCAGGCGATTGCGGAGGACGCGGCGGAGCGCGGTCAGCAGCGCCTCCGGACCGCCGTCGGCCATCACCACCGCGTCCGGCTTGACGCGGCGATCCTCGGTTTCGCTATTGGCAATCACCACCACCGGGCAGTGGGGACAGTTCTGGCGAATCATGTCGGCATATTCGAGAACGAGTTCGCTGGAGAGCGTATAGGTCAGGATGGCGGCGTCGAAGGTCCCGCGGTGGATGAAGTCGACGGCCTCCTGTTGGCTGGTGGGAGCGATGACGGCGAAACCCTTGGTGCGCAAGTACTCCGAGCGGTAGAGAGCCAGTTCGCGAATGCGGCCGAGGAGGAGAACCCGGCCGGTCCCGGGGACGCGCCTGGCGTCGCGGCGGGAGGGATCGCTGCTGGAGGCGCCGCGGCCGCGATTCCCGCCCGCAGGCAGGAATAACGGATCAAGGCCGGGCGATAGCGCAGGAATCGAGGCAATCCGCATGAGCACCCGCAGGGATGGATCGATCGAATCGAATACTGGGCTGGATCTTCCCAGCCGGCCGGCCGCCCCCACCGGCAGCCAAGCCTTCACGTAAGAATAGCAGATGTTCCATTGGAGACGTTCGGCACCGCCTGCGAGCTAAGCGGTGGGGGGCGAGGAGCGGGAGGCCTGCACGCCGCGGGCGCAGCGCAGGATGGCTTCCACGCTGCGTTCGACGTCGCCCTCCGTGGTCGCCCATCCGGAGACACTGATGCGCATGGCGGCGGTGCCGTGCCACTCGGTGCCACCACACCAGCAGGTGCCGTCCTTCTGTACCTCGTCGACGACGCGCCGGGTCTCCTCGGCGCTGCCGAAGGACACCAGCACCTGGTTGAGCACGACGTCGTTGAGCACCTTGCATCCGCCGGCCTTTAGCTTTTGCGCGAACAAAGCGGCGCCGCGGCAGTTGCGTTCCACCAGGTCGCGCAGGCCGCTGCGGCCGAGCGAGCGCAGAGCGGCCCACAACTCGACGCCGCGCGCGCGGCGCGAGGATTCCGGCGTGGTGAGGCAAGGATCGCGCGTCTCGCCGGCCTGCAGGTACGCGGCGAAAGCGGCAAAGGCATCACGCAGATATTTAGGCTCTCGCACCACGGCGAGGCCGGAATCGTAAGGAACGTTCAGCCACTTGTGACAGTCAATGGCCCAGGAGTCGGCCTCGGGCGCGCCCTGCAGCAGTGGCGCGTACTGCGGCGAGACGGCGGCCCACAGGCCGAAGGCGCCGTCCACGTGTACCCAGGCGCCGGCGTGGTGCGCCCGAGCGCAAATCTCGCCCGCGGGATCGAAGGCGCCGGTATTGACGTTGCCCGATTGCACGCAGACCAGGGTCCTGCCGTCGAGGGGAGGCAGCGCCTTGGCGATCATGCGGCCCTGCTCGTCGGTTGGCACTCTGGTCACACGCGAGCGCCCCAATCCGAGCAGGGCGAGGGCCTTGAGCAGCGAGACGTGCACTTCCTCGCCGACGACTACGGTAATCGGCGGCGCGCCGAAGAGTCCCTGCTCTTCCACGCTCCAGCCGCTGCGCTGCAACAGCGCGGTGCGGGCTGCGGCCAGGCAGGAGAAGGTGGCCATCGTCGTTCCGGTTACGAAGCCGGCTTCGCAGGAGGGCGGCAGGCCGAGCAGATCCAGGACCCAGGACAACACGATCTGTTCCAGGCGGGCGGCGACCGGCGACATGACGGCGAAGGCGACGTTCTGGTCCCAGGCGCCGGCCAGCCAGTTCGCAGCCAGCGCGGCGGGAACGGCGCCGCCGATGACGAAACCGAAGTAGCGGCCGCCGCTGCTGGTAACCGTCGCCGGCGAGCCGACCTCGTCCAGCAGGGCCAGTACCTGCGCCGGGTCGGAAGATTGGTCGGGCATGGGACCGCCGAGAGCGTCGAGACGGGCTACGTCCTCGGGACGCGGCGCCACACGCCGGTTTTCCACCTCGGCCAGGTAGCGCGCGGAGCGGGCCGCCACGTCCGACAACAAATCCTTCACGATCACCTCCCTGGTTGTTTGTGACCTTCGTGCCACCTTCGTGTCCTTCGTGGGAACCAGGGAGCTTGGTTCCCACGAAGGACACGAAGGTTACACGAAGGCCAGGAACTGAGACACCCGGGCTAGTCAGCTTTCTTAATTTTCGCGCGCCGGCCGTCGTCGCGATAGACCTTGCCGCCCTTCATCACGAAAACCACGCGGCGCACGGCGGTGATGTCGGTGAGCGGATTGCCGTCGAGGGCGATGATGTCAGCTTGCAAGCCAGGAGCCAGCGAGCCGATCTGATCCTGCATGTGGAGCGACTCGGCGGCCAGCGAGTTGGCGCCGACCATGGCCTGCATGGCCGGCATGTGGCCGTCGCGCACGCGGTAGATGAACTCCTCGGCGTTGTGGCCATCGGCGCCGGCAACCGCGTCGGTGCCGAAGACGATTTTCAGGTCTTTGACTGCCATCGCCTCGGGAAGAAACTTGTCGGCGGTGGGCATGGCATTCTTCAAGTCGTCGAGGCACGCCTGGTTCAGATTGGGATAGTGCTCGCGATTGTCGAGATAGTTCTGGAAGACCAGCCCGACCTGGGGATCGAAGAAGGTGCCGTGGTCCGCCATCGCCTTCAAGTCGTCCTGCGAGGCGAAGAGGCCGTGCTCGACCGCGGTGCAGCCTGCATTGGCGGAGATGGCGGCGCTGTGCCCGAAGGCGTGCACGACGGAGCGCAAGCCCTGCGCCTTGGCCTCTCCGCAGGCGGCGTCCATCTGCTCCTGCGACATGGTCTGCTTGCCGCCGGAGCAGAGGCCGGTGGAAGCGAAGATCTTGATCAGGTCGGCGCCTTCGCTCTTGCGCTGGCGCACACGCTCGCGGATCTCGTCGGCCGAGAGCTTGGCGTCGGTGATCGGCTCCAGCGAGGTGAGGATGCGCGGGCCGGGGATATCGCCGGCGTTGATCAGGTCGCGGGGCAGCTTGTCGTCGGGCGAGCCGACGCTCTGCACGGTGGTGTAGCCGGCTTGCAGTGTCTTCCAGGCGTTGCTCTCGAATTCCAGGGCGGCGCGCTCGGGGGTCTCGCTCTTGTCGCCGATCTTGCCGTTGGGGCCGAAGTGCCATTCGAGGTGGACGTGCGTGTCGATCCAGCCGGGAAGGACGGTGTAGCCGGTCAGGTCGTAGGTGACCGGCGCGGCTTTGGGATCGAGGCGCACGATTTTGCCGTCCTGGACGACGATGCGCGTGTTGTGTAGCACGCGGCCGCGGCCGTCGAGGGCGGTGGAGACTTGGATGACCGCGCTTTGGGCGAAGGCGGAGGCGGCGAGAAGCAAGACGGCGCAGAGGGTTCGCATCACGGCGGAGCATTATGCCATTGCCGATTGCCGAATTCCGATTGCCGATTGTCAGGCCGCGTGCAGCCTGCATCTTACCTACTTGCCCGTGCATGGGCTGGGAGCGAGGGATGGCAGCCAAGGACGAGCAGTCATTTCCGGCATCGGCGGGATGGTTCACGCGCACTGCGACCTGGGCCGCGACGGCCGTAGGTTCGCCGGCAATGTTTATTTTTGCGCTGGCGACGATCGCGGCGTGGCTGATTACCGGGCCGATCTACCATTTTTCCGACACCTGGCAACTGCTGATCAATTCGTGGACCAACATCGCGACCTTCCTGGTGGTGTTCCTCATCCAGAACACGCAGAACCGCGACGCCAAGGCCATCAACCTGAAGCTGGATGAGTTGATCCGGTCGGTGGAAGGGGCGCAGAACGAGATGATCGACATCGAGCGCCTGTCG
>DASUBK010000394.1:0-3081 GCA_035763305.1 Terriglobales bacterium
CTGGCGCGTCCGCCGGACAGGCGAGGGCGCCTGTCCCCACGCGAACCACTTCCTTCTTGCGGCCGCGCTGGATGTGAACTTCGTCACCACGGGCGGTGACCTTCATGTAAGGCCGCGCGCCGAGGAAGGTGTAGCGAGCGATCTTCTCTCCACCCTCGACCGATTCCAGCAGAAAGGCGTGGGGTTCGTCGGCGGCGATGCTGAGGAAGGCGGAGACGGGCGTGAGCAGGTCGGCGGAGACCGACTTCACCACCGGCACCAGGGTCGCGTCCTGCGCGAGCTGCAAGAATTCCGTCAGATCGGGACGAATGGACATGGGAAAAACCTTGATTATAAGCGGGGAAACGGGGTTACAGGGCGGCGGTGGTTAGCGCCATCGGCGGGAGACGACGATATTGGGCATCGTAATCACGAACGAAGAGGATATCACGAACCCATATGCGCGCCCGCCGTCAAAACGGCGCTGCGACGCTGCAGCAGAAAACAAATGCCCATCCCAATCCACATCATAGGAATGACTACGAAGTACGCGAGAAACACCAGACCGGACGCCCACCCCGGCAGATGTGGCTCGAAGAGTTCCCTCAGCGGCTAAAGCCGCATGTTGTTTGACCTCGGGCGGCACGGCTGAAGCCGTGCCCTCCCGCCGAGATCATTATCGTCGACTGACCACTGACCACTGACCACTGACCACTATCCCAGCAGCCTGGCGGCTTCCTTGGCGTAGTAGGTAAGGATGATGTCGGCGCCGGCGCGCTTGATCGACAGCAGCGATTCCATCATCACCCGATCGTGGTCGATCCAGTTGTTGCGCGCGGCGGCCTCGATCATGGCGTACTCGCCGGAGACCTGATAGGCGGCGAGGGGCACGTCGAAACGCTGGCGCGCGGCGTGGATGACGTCGAGGTAGGGCATCGCCGGCTTGACCATGATCATGTCGGCGCCCTCCTCGAGGTCAGTCTCGATCTCGCGCATGGCCTCGCGGAAGTTGGCCGGGTCCATCTGGTACGAGCGGCGGTCGCCGAACTGGGGAGCGCTGTCGGCGGCTTCGCGAAAGGGGCCGTAAAAGCCGCTGGCGAACTTGGCGGCGTAGGAGAGCACGGGAGTGTTGGTAAAGCCGGCGTCGTCGAGCGCCTTGCGAATGGCAGCGACGCGACCGTCCATCATGTCGCTGGGAGCGATGACGTCCATACCGGCGCGCGCCTGCGAAACTGCGGTCCTGGCGAGGATTTCCAGCGAGGCGTCGTTGACGATCTCCATCTCGGGTTCGACTGCCTGGGCCACTGCGGCGGCGAGGTTCATCATGGTCGCGGGCAGATCTTCGGAGGCGACGGCGCGAGCGCCGGGCTTTGTTGCGGCGACGGGTGTAACGACCGGCTTCACAATCCCGCAGTGGCCGTGCGACATGTACTCGCAGAGGCAGACGTCGCCGACCACCAGCAGGCCGGGGACCTCGCGCTTGAGGGCGCGGGTGGCCTGCTGCACGATGCCGTCGTCGGCCCAGGCGCCGGTGGCAACTTCGTCCTTCTTCTCCGGCAGGCCGAAGAGAATGACGGCGGGCACGCCGAGAGATTTCGCGTCCTGTGCTTCTTTCACCGCCTCGTCGACCGAGAGGTTGAACACGCCCGGCATGGAGCGAACTTCCTTGCGCACGCCGCGGCCGGGACAGACGAACAGCGGGTAGATGAAGGAGTCGGGCGTGAGCCGGGTTTCGCGCACGAAGTTGCGCAGGGACTCGTTGCGGCGCAGGCGGCGCAGGCGGGTGATGGGAAAGCTCATGGGGCCTCGCTCTCGAGAACGGCTGAAAAAATTCTAGCACCGGGAAGCAGGCGTCGGGCGCGAAAACCCTTGATCTTTGCGGGTGTGACGCGGGTCACAGACAGGTGTGAGGAGCCGGGGAGGTACTCACCTCGGAAATTGACCGGAGCGGCGCAATCCGGGTAGGGTAGAGGCATGTCGCGCCGGGCGCGCCTCCTGACAGTCCTGCTGCTGCTGCTGGTCGCGGCCGGCGTGTGCGGAGTCTTCGCCGGCGCCGAAACGCTGGCCGGAGTCTTCCGCGCCGCGCAGGCGGTGATGGCCGCGTCGATGCTGTTGGCCGCCACCTGCCGGCTGGCCGAGTACGGCGTCGACCGGGCTACCGCCTGGCGCGCCAAGTTGTGCCGGCTGCGGGTTGCCCCGCAATCCGCAAGTTCACTGCCTTCCGTACTGCTGTGCTGAGCACCCCCTTTGCGAGAAGCTGAATCCATCTACAAGTGTGGCAGCAGGTCTCAGATTGAGGGTGTGCATGCGGATTACAAGAGCGATATTGCTGGGCGGATTGGCTTTGGCTGTGGCGCTGGCGGCCCTGTGTTACCGCCGGCGCGAACAGGCGGAACAGGCGACGACGATGGCCATCGCGGCGGCGCTGCGTCCCGTGCCGCCGCCGCCGCCGAGCGAGCAGATTACGAAGCTGGAAGTGCAGCCGGGCGTGAGCTTCGGGGTGCTGCTGCAGCGCGCCGGCATCGACGGCGACACCACGCAACAACTGATCGCCGCGGCGCAACCGGTGGTGAACTTTCGCCGCCTGCGTCCGGGACAGGACCTGGAAGTGGTGCGCGCGCTGGACGGTACGGTCAAGCAGTTGCGCTATCGCCCGGATGTGGAAGACGAAATCCGGGTGACGCGCGGGGCCGATGGATTCACCGCGCAGCGGCGCTCCATTGACGCCACGACCGATATCGTCACCGTCTCCGGTAAGGTGAACAGCTCGCTCTTCGAGTCGGTGATCGCGGCCGGGGAGCATCCGGAGCTGGCGGTGCGGCTGGCGGAAATCTTCGCCTGGGACCTGGATTTTTATACCGATCCGCGCGCCGGCGATACGTTCCGGCTGGTGTTCGAACGCAAGAGCTACGACCAGGGCACGACGGTGGCGTACGGACGAATTTTTGCCGCCGAGTACGTCAACGACGGCCACAGCTATCAGGCGGTGCTCTTCCACGATCCGCAGGGCCGGCCGGGGTACTACGCGGCTGACGGCAAGTCGCTGCAAAAGACCTTCCTGCGCTCGCCGCTGAAGTTCGCGGCGCGCATCAGTTCGCATTT
>DASUBK010000395.1:0-13895 GCA_035763305.1 Terriglobales bacterium
CGATCCGGTGTGCCGTTCTTTTTCAAGCAATGGGGAGGCGTGCGCAAGAGCCGGACGGGCCGTGAACTCGACGGGCGTACTCACGACGAATACCCGACGACAACATCGCTTCTATAATCTCGCCATGGCTGCGCCGATCACCGACGCCGTGCGCCTAAAATACGAGCCGGTCATCGGCCTCGAAGTTCACGTCCAGCTGCTCACCGCCAGTAAGATCTTCTGCGGCTGCGCCAACCGCTTCGGCGCGCCTCCCAACAGCAACGTCTGCCCGGTGTGCCTCGGACTGCCCGGCGCGCTGCCGGTGCTCAACCGCAAGGCCGTCGAATTCGCCGCGCTGGCGGCCATGGCGCTGAACTGCACCGTCAATGAGCGCTCCATCTTCGCGCGCAAAAACTACTTCTATCCCGACCTGCCCAAGGGCTACCAGATCTCGCAGTACGACAAGCCGCTGGCGGAGCACGGGGGGATCGAAGTACACGGGTCGGAGACCCGTGCCACACAGACCCGTGCCACACAGACCGGTGCCACACAATCAGGGTCGGTACGCCATATCGGCATCACCCGTATTCACCTCGAGGAAGACGCCGGCAAGAGCCTGCACGAGGGCTTCGCGGATTCCGCCGACCGCACCTATCTTGACCTCAATCGTTGCGGCACGCCGCTGATCGAAATCGTCAGCGAGCCCGACCTGCGCTCCCCCGACGAGGCGTTCGAGTACCTCACCCGGCTGAAGGAGATCATCCTCTACACCGGCGTCAGCGACTGCAACATGGAGGAAGGCTCGTTGCGCTGCGATGCCAACGTCAGCGTACGTCCGGAAGGGCAGCGCGAACTCGGCGCCAAGGTGGAGATCAAGAACGTGAATTCTTTCCGCTTCATCCGCCAGGCGCTGGAGTACGAGATCGAGCGGCAGATCGCGGCCGTCGAAGCCGGCGAGCGCATCGTGCAGGAGACGCGGCTGTTCAACTCCGCCGAGGGCAAGACCTACAGCATGCGCTCCAAGGAGGAGGCGCACGACTACCGCTACTTCCCCGAGCCCGACCTGCTGCCGCTGATCGTGGACTCGGCCTGGCAGCAGCGGCTGCGCGCGTCGCTGCCGGAACTGCCAGAGGCGCGCCGCCGCCGCATGACATCCGACTACGGCATCACCGACTACGATGCGGGCGTGCTCACCGCCACTCGCGCGCTGGCCGACCAGTTCGAGCAGGCGGCCAAGGGCGCCAAGAACCCCAAGCGTGTCGCCAACCTGGTGCAGAGCGAACGTCTGGGACGCCTCAAGGCGCGCAACCTCGAGATCGAGCAGTCGCCCATCTCCATGGCGGGGGTCGCGATGAGCGCCGACCTGGTGGAGAGCGGCGCCATCAGCGGCAAAATTCTCAAAGACCTCTACGATCTCGCCTTCGAACGTGGCGAAGACTTCCCGGCCGTTTACGAGAAAGAAAAGCCGCAGCAGATCAGCGACGCCGGCGCCATCGAGAAGATCGTGGACGAGGTGCTGGCCGGCAATGCCAGGCAGCTCGAGGCCTACCGCGCAGGGAAGACGACGCTAAAGGGATTCTTCGTTGGCCAGGTGATGAAGGCGACCAAGGGACAGGCGAATCCGGCGCTGGTCAACGAACTGCTGGATAAGAAGCTGGGCTGATTTCAGATTGAAGATTTCCGATCGAAGATTGCCATGCGCTGAAGCTTCCTGGTGGGCGGAAGAATTGATCTTGAATATTCCAGTCACGCCTCGAGCGACGCTCGCTGGCATTCTTCAAGATTCAATTCTTCGGCGTGTAAAGAACTCGCCGCCCTTGAACATTCTTCGATCTGAACTCTTCAATCTGAAATCCCGTCACGCCGCTTTATCCTCGTCCAGCCCGCGTTGCGCGAAGCGGTCGCCGCCGTAGGTGTTGAACAGCGCCCGCACCTGCTCCGCCTGTTCCTTCGACGTTACCGACGCCGCCACCACGCTGTGCCCCATCTTCAGCAGCTCGCGCAGGCGGGGAACCTCGTCGATGGCTACGCCGTTGTCCAAGGTCGCTTCCGCTTCGCTGCCGGCCTTCGCGCCGGCGATGGCGCCGCCCGTTCCCAGCAGCGCACCGGCGCCGATGCCGATGGCCAGGATGGGGCCGATGCCGGGGACAAACAGCGATGCCGCCGCGCTTCCCAGACCCAAGCCCGCGCCGCCGCCGATCGCCGCTCCGACCACCGAGCTGATCGCTTTGCCCATGCCGCGCTCCTCGCCCGGCGTGGTCGGCAGCTTCGCCAGCTCTTCCGGCGTGGCTTCCGGGGTAAGAAAGATCAGAGAATTCTCGTCGTACCCGAGGCGCTGCAGGTCCCGCGCGGCGCTCTCCGCCGCCGCTCGCGAGCGAAACACTCCGACAATGGATTCCATGTGTGCTCCCTCTAGTAGCTAGGAGTTAGTAGCTAGGAGTTAGCGGCCCGGCCGACACTCTGGAGCTCGCTACCTCCTAGCTACTAACTCCTAGCTACTAGAGAGATGCCCGCCGCGCCGGCGCCGTTCGCCGCCGGGAACCCGGAATCCAGTGCTGCTGCCCTGGCACTCTGCGGCTATTGACCATTCAAGTTCCGCAGTCTTCTTCCTTTGCGCGCCTTTGCGCCCTTTGCGGTAATGTTTTTTCAATGGAAGCGCGCGAGCCGAATTATCTCTACTCGGAAGCCGAAGTGGCGCAGCGCAGCCGCATCGCGGCCACGTTCCTCACCTCCCGCGCCACGCTCAACGAGATCGTCAGCGCCGCCGACAACCCGCTGGTCAAGCGCTTCTACAACATCGATCACAACACCTATCTCGACGGCGAAATCCCGGCCAAGTACAAGGAGTTGATGGGCCTGGTGATCTCCGCCGGACTGCGCTGCGACGATTGCATCAACTACCACATCATCCAGTCCTTCCGCCTCGGCGCCACCCGCCGGGAGCAGGAGGAGTCGCTCAACGTCGCCCTGGTGGTCGGGGGGAGCATCGTGGTGCCGCACCTGCGCCGCGCCTATGCGCTGCTGGCTGAGCTGTATCCCGCCTGATTTCGCTTTCCCGAAACGTGGAGTGCAGCCGCGTAGGCAAAAAAAATTTCAACGCAGAGGACGCAAAGGATTGAGCCTTTGCGTTGTTTGCGTCCTTTGCGTTAACTCTTATTTCGACGCCGGAGAAACTCTCGCCAGCAATTCGCGCGCGTCCTGTGCGGCGGGATCGATTTGCACCTCTTCTCGCGCCGCCTGGGCTGCCTCTTCCGGTTTGCCCTCCTGCTCCAGCACCAGCGCCAGCGCCATGTGATAGCGCGGCGCCTGCGGTTGGCGGCGGATGGCCTCGCGCAACGCCCACTCCGCTTCGTCCATTTTGCCCAGGCGCGCGGCCGCGATGCCCAGGTAGAGGTACTGTTCCACGGGCTCGGGCAGCAGCGGGATCGAGGATTTGAAATGGCCTTCCGCGTCGGCCCACAGTCCCAGCGAGTACTCGGTGTAACCGAGGCTGGCCACAGCGTACCAGTAGTGGGGATCCAGAGTCGCGGCTTGCCGCAATACCTGCAAAGCGCGGTCGCGCTCGCCGCGAATCCCCAGTTGCACGCCGTATTCAGCCAGCGCAGGCACATTGCGAGGCGCGACCGCCGCGCCACGGGCGGAGAGAACCAGATCGTTCGCCCAATAGCCCTGCTGGGTCACGTTGAGGACGATCAAAGCCAGCAGCACGGCGGCGCCGACGGCCAGCGACGTTGCGCGGGGCAGCAGGGGAATCGCGCTACCCAGCAACAGCGCGAATCCGACCGCCGGCAGGTACAAGTAGCGCACGTGCAGGAAGTCCGAACCCAGGATGGCGGGCGCGTACAGCGACAAGACCAGGAAAGCCGCCATCCATGCCAGCGCAAAGCGCGCCGTCTGCGCCCGAGCGGAGACTCCGGCGCGCACCCACCAGACGGCTGCCAGTGCGGCGATGGCGAGCAAGCCCAAGAGGGGGAGCCAGAAGACTCGCAGCCCCGCTCCTCCGGCCAGCGCCAGGCCGTAATGCGGGCTGATCGGCCAGGGCGCCGGCAGCAGGCGCAGGTACGACAGCAGCAGCGCGGGAGCGGTCAGCACCGCGTCGACTACGGTCGCCGCGTTCGCCGGATGGGCAAAGCTGCTGAGCGCCGCGTGGCGCGCGAAGAAATAAACGACGGTAATGGCCGCGGTGGTGGCGATCACGGCGTTTCGCGGACGCGGCTCCGTTCCAGGAGGCACGAAGAAAATTTCGTATGCAACCAGCAGCACGGGGAAGACGATCGCGGTTTCCTTCACCAGCAAGGCCATTGCGTACAGCGCCACCGTGGCGGCATAGCGGGCCGGCGACGAGCGCTGGCGCGCGCCGGCGTAGAGCAGCAGCGAGCCCATCAGCAGGATCGCGCATACCGAGTCCGGCATGCCCGAAACCCAGGCGGCGGTTTCAATCGTCGCCGGGTGAACGGCAAAGATCAGCGCGGCAACAAGCCCGGTCGCGGCGCTGCCGCTGAGGCGTCGCGCGAGCACGAACAGCAGGGCGCAGGCCGCGGCGTGGACGGCGATGGTCACGGCGTGCCACGGCGCCGGGTGCGGCCCCCAGAGCGAGTAGTTCAGCCGCAGCCACACCACGAACAGCGGCCGCCAGAAGAATCCCACCGCCGTGGGCCGGGTTCCCGCAAACAGATGCCGGCTGAAGTACTGCGGAAGGTAGTGCCACGACTGCATCCACGGGTTGCCGAGGATGAGGATGCGGTCGTCCCAAACGAAGTCGAATTGCAGGCTGCCGACATACGCCAGCACGGCGGCCGCAGCGGCGACCACCGCGCCATGGCGCGCGTCGAACCGGCCCTGGCCTGCCGCGCCCGCCTGGCTCAGTTGTGCCTCACGAATTCGCCCGGCTTCACGTTCTTGAGATCGTCGTAGACCGTCTCGATCCATTTGTTGCTGTCGATGAACGCTCCCGGCGGCGACCACTTCTCGTATCCGGCGAGAATTTTCTCCTGCTGCATCTGCTGCACGGTCTTGCCCTGCTTCACCGCGGCGGCGATCTTGGCGGTGGTCTCCTTCAGCATCTGCTGGAATTCCTTCAGCTCTTGCAGGTTCGACAGGTCGCCGTGGCCGGGAATGATCTTCACATCCGCGGGCAGTTGGGGAATGGCTTCGTCGAGCGAGGCGATCATCCCCTGCACGCTGCCGCCGCTGTCGAGATCGACGAAGGGAAAGCCGTAGCGCACGTAATCGTCGCCCATGTGCACCACGTTGGCATGGGGAAAGAAGATGACCGCATCGCCATCGGTGTGGCCGCGGTGGAAATGAATGGCGCGGATGTCTTCGCCGTTCAGGTGGATGGTGGCGCGGTGATCGAAGGTGAGGATGGGCAGCGCCTCCCTGGGGGCGGGCGCGACCGGACTGGCGCCGCTGCGGCCCTTCTCCAGGCGCTCGCGGACGTTCTCGTGCGCCAGAATCGGGCCCTGCTTCTGCCAGTAGGCGTTGCCGCCGGTGTGGTCGCCGTGCCAGTGAGTGTTGACGACGAAGCGCACCGGCTTGTCGGCGATGCCCTTCAGCGCCGCCTGGATCTTGTCGGCCAGCGGCGCGAACTCGTCGTCCACGATGACGATGCCGTCATCGCCCACCGACACCCCGATGTTGCCGCCCGCGCCCTGCAGCATGTAAACGCCGCTGGCCACGGGAACGACCTTGATCTGAACTTTGCTGAAGTCCTGCTGCTGCGCCAATGCGGCAGCGGTCAGGCACAATATGCAGATCGCCAGCTTGCGCATCGTCCACCTCGCAGAGGGAAGTGGGCGACATTGTAATGGAAGCGTGTTGGTTCTTGGTTCTTAGTTGTGGGTTGTCAGTTGTTGGGTCTGACGACTCGCCTTCGCGGCGGTCGAACCACAAACAACCTACAACTAACAACCCTCACCGCTCCAGTTCCCTTGAGTTGAACACCTGGGTGAGATTGTCGACGGTGGCGCGGAAGATCACGAAGGCGCGCGACTGGTCGTTGATGGAGCGGAAGAGCAGCTCGCCGCGGCCGTCGCCGTCGACGTCCACCGCGTCGATCAACTCCAGGCGCGAGTAGGCGTCGAGGTGTCCACTGTCGGTAATGCGGCGGAAGATGCGGCGCAGGTTGCCCTCCAGGTTCTGCCGCGCGACCACAGTGATGTAGAACGTCACCGGCTTGGCCGGCGGAGCGCTCTCGGGCTGGGATTGCGCGCGGCGGCCGCGGGCCGTGGGCGGAGGCGGGGCGGCCGGGGCCGTGGCTGCGGTGGCGGTCAGAACGAACACCGCTTCGTTGCTCAGGTCGAGGTCGAAGGCCTGGACGTGCACATCCTGCAGCGGACCCGGCGAGTCGCTCCGCCCTTTGAGATATTCCTGCAACGAGGTGCGCGCCAGGTCCTGCATGCCGCGGGTGATTCGCTCCTGCTCCGCCGGCGTCCAGTCGAAGAGGTAATTGCGCGATTCCGGCCCCTTGGCGTCGGAGATCGCCGGCAGCACACGCGTGATCGCCGCCGGGTTCTCGATGCCGAGCTTCGATCCGGCCGATGTGGATGCGGTGACCGCTGACTTCGGCGGCTCGATCGTCTCGGGCGTCATCTGTTCCGCCGGCTTGCCCCGCCGCAGCACCGGACGGTTGGGATCTTCGTTACTCGGCGAGGATTGCGCAGGCGCCGGCGACGCTTGCGTAGGGGCAGGCGCCCCCGCCTGCCCAGCCCCCGCCTGTCTGCCCGTAGCCGGCTGCTGCTCCGCCGGCTTCCTGAGCACCGGAGGCTCGTCTCCCGCGGGCTCACGCGGCGCTGGCTGGGCCGGAGCCGGCGTCTGCTGCGCTGCCGGCTGCTGGCCGCGCGTCAGCTTGGGCGGTTCGTCGCTGGTGGCGCTGGGTAAAGGCCCGCCAGTGCTCTCCTGCGGCTTCGGCTTCTCCGCTTCGTGCACCTGCTCCATGGAGCGATAGCCGCCGATCCCGTACCAGTTGTTGCCGACCTGCTGCGCCTGGCGGACGGTGAAGAATCCCTGCGGGTCGCCGCTCTTCTCCACCTCGTAGACGTTGCCGCTGTCCAGCGACATGGGCACCGGGTCGGCGAGGTAGATGCCGGCGTCGTAATACTGCCCATCCACCAGGATGCAGATGGGAACGAGCCGCGGCGCACCTTTGGCCGGCCACTCGATCAGCGCCAGTGCCCGCGGCGTCGTTTTCTTACGCTGGGTGGAACGTTGCCCGGCGGCCGCACCCGCCAGCAGCGACACTGCCGCCACCGTCGTCAGTGCGCGGTGTAAGATATTTCCCCAGTTACGAAAAGCCATGCAGATCCATGATAAAGCGCCCGACTTTTCTTTGCCCGACCAGAACGGCCAGACTGTCTCGCTGAAGGATTTTCGCGGCAAGACGGTGGTGCTGTACTTCTTTCCCAAGGCCGACACGCCGGGTTGAAACATCGAAGCGTCCGAGTTTCGCGACGCCCACGACAAGTTCCGCAAGGCCGGCGCCATAGTGCTGGGCACCTCGCCCGATACGCCCGCCGCGATGAAAACATTCCAGGAAAAGTTCCAGATTCCCTTCACCCTGCTTTCCGACAAGGACAAGACGCTGGCGAACGCATACGGCGTGCTCAAAGAGAAGAACATGTACGGAAAGATGGTGATGGGCATCGAGCGCAGCACCTTCGTGATCGGCCCCGACGGCAAGCTGCAGCAGGAATTCCGCGGCGTCAAACCCGCCGGCCATGCTGCCGAAGTGCTGGCGGTACTGAAATAAAGATGTCTTGTCATCCTGAGCGAAGCGAAGGATCTATGTATTTGTCTGTCGCCACGAAACACATAGATCCTTCGCTTCGCTCAGGATGACAAGCCAAGGTTTGCGCGACGCCCACCGACTGGACACGCTCGCACCTCTTCCGCCGTCGTTCTACAACCGCGATCCGCGCCGCGTTGCGCGCGAGTTGCTGGGCAAGGTGCTGGTGCGCCGCGAGGGTCACGGACTGCGCGCCGGGCGCATCGTGGAACTCGAAGCCTATCTCGGCCGCAAGGATCCCGCCGCCCACGCCTTCTCCGGCCCGACCAGCCGCAACCTGGTTTTGTTCGGCCCGCCCGGCCGCGCCTACGTGTACTTCATCTACGGCAATCACTATTGTCTGAACGTGTCGTGCGAGCCGGAAGGAAAAGCGGGGTGCCTCTTGTTTCGCGCGCTGGAGCCGGTTGCGGGCGTGGAGCGAATGGCGGCGGCTCGCGATTTGAAGATCTCACCCGGCGCTCGTCCCAGCGAGCTACGCCTGATCGCCGGCGGTCCCGGGCGCCTGGCCGAGGCGCTCGACATCACCCGCGAGCGCGACAACGGCAAGGACTTCAGCTCGGGCGATTCCGACCTGGTGATCGTGGACGACGGCTACGGCCGCGCCCGCATCGCCACCACGCCGCGCGTGGGCATCACCAAGGCCGCCCAGAACCGGCTGCGCTACGTAATTGTGGATAACGAGTTCGTGTCGGGAAAGAGAGTCAGATCAACACGGAGGCACGGAGACACGGAGGAAATGAAAAACCGCTGATCTCGCTGATCGACGCTGATCTGATTTCTTCTTGAATCAGCGTCGATCAGCGAGATCAGCAGTTTCTTCTTTCCTCCGTGCCTCCGTGTTGAACAACTATCGCAGCCGCAACCCAGACTGCCCCGGCCCCTGCAGAACGACGTTGTCGATCAATCGTGTCGTACCCACGAACGCAGCCACCGCTACCAGCGCGCCGCGCGCCGTGTCCTGCACCGGCTCCAGGCTGTCGGGATCCACGACCTCGAAATAATCCAGCCGCACCGCCGGCTCTTCCGCGATGATCTGCCGCCCCGCCTCGGCCAGCTTGGCCGCTTCGTGCACGCCGGTGTCCGACATCGTCTGCACCCGCATCAGCGCCCGGTGCAGCACCAGTGCCTGCTTGCGCTGCGCGGGATTCAGATACGCGTTGCGGGAGCTCAGCGCCAGCCCGTCGGCCTCGCGCACCGTCGGCCCGACGACGATTTGCACCGGAAAATCCAGGTCGCGCACCATGCGCCGCAGAATCGCCACCTGGGCCGCGTCTTTCTGCCCGAAAATCGCCAGGTCCGGCTGCACGATGTCGAAGAGCTTGGCCACCACGGTGGTCACGCCGCGAAAGTGTCCCGGCCGCGAGCGCCCGCACAGCCGCTCGCTCAACCCTTCGACCGTGACGTAGGTCACCGAGTCCTTGGGATACATCTCCTCGACGGTTGGGGCGAACAACAGCTCCACGCCTTCGGCTTCGAGCAGCTGCCGATCGCGCTCGAAGGTGCGCGGATACTTGGCAAGATCCTCGTTGGGCCCAAATTGCAGCGGGTTAACGAAGATAGAGACCGCGACCACCTGCGCCTGGCCGCGCGCCATGCGCACCAGAGAGAGGTGCCCCTCGTGCAGCGCGCCCATGGTGGGCACGA
Source organism: Terriglobales bacterium (assembly GCA_035763305.1). Taxonomy (GTDB): domain Bacteria; phylum Acidobacteriota; class Terriglobia; order Terriglobales; family Acidobacteriaceae; genus DASUBK01. Next base: position 9,407 of record DASUBK010000395.1, read on the forward strand.
ACGCCAGGCGCTTGCCCTGCCGCGCCTGCCGGCACGCATTGCGCATCTGGTCGGGAGAGGAGATGACTTTCATGATCGCTTGGCGGAATACGTGGCGACAGGCGCCCCGCCTGTCGAACGGCGCAACAGCGCCGCGGCAGCCCGGCTTCGCCAGGCCGTGCAGGCGTGGGCGCCTGCACCTACATAACTTCGCTATCTTCCCATCGCCCGCTTGCGCGCCAGCACCAGATCCAGCGCCTCGCGGACTTCGCGGCTCAGGTGGTAGGACTCGGCATCCGAGGGATACCCGCCGCTCTCCACATCTTTCTTGTAGGCCTCGATGGCGCCGGTGATCGCCGAGCCCACGTCCGCGTACTGGCGCACGAACTTCGCCGCCGGGACGAAGCTCAGGCCGATCAAGTCGTGGAACACCAGCACCTGCCCGTCGCACTCCGGCCCGGCGCCGATGCCGATGGTCGGCGCCTGCACCTCTGCGGTGATCATCGCCGCCACCTCGCGGGGAATGCCTTCCAGCACCATGCTGAACACGCCCGCCTGGTCCAGCGCGCGGGCGTCGCGGATCAGCTTTTCGATCGCCGCGGTGGTCTTGCCCTGCACCTTGTAGCCGCCCATGGTGTGCAGCGACTGCGGGGTGAGGCCGATGTGGCCCATGACCGGAATCTCGGCGTCGAGCAGGCGTTCGATCAGCGCCGCGCGCTTGGCGCCGCCCTCGATCTTCACTGCCTCCGCGCCTGCTTCCTTCACGAAGCGGGTAGCGTTGCGCAGGGCCTCGTCGGCGTCCACGTGGTAGGAGGCGTACGGCATGTCGGCCACCAGCAGGGCGCGCTTCACCGCCCGGCGCACGGCGCGGGTGTGATGCAGCATCTCGTCCATGGTGACCGGAAGGGTGTTGTCGTAGCCGAGCATGACCTGGGCCAGCGAGTCGCCGACCAGGATGACGTCAATGCCGGCCTCGTCCACCAGGCGGGCGCTGGCATAGTCGTAGGCGGTCAGCACCGTGATCGGCTGCTGTTTCGCCTTCTTATCCCAAAGAGTGGTGGTAGTGATCTTGGGGCGGGACTCGCCCATCGGGGTGACGCTCACGGCTGCCTCCAGTGCAGTTCCGCCGCAGCGGATACCGCCTGCTGCCCCATTGGATGCGGGCAGCCCTATTGTAGTCGCGGAGCGGGCCGGGGTTCCAACAACAATTTTCTTTGGCCGTTCGGGCCATTTTCACCATCTCACAATGTGCAGTGCCAAAGTAGTCGCTATCGCGCCCTGGCGACTCGTGCTATAGGAAAGTCTGATATGGTTCGGCGCAAGTTTCCCCGCACCCGCATTGAAGCCCCCCTGCTGGTCAGGAAGATGGGAACCGGCATTACCGGCGACATGCGCGGTCAATGCCTGAACCTGAGCGAAGGCGGCGCCGCCGGCATGGTGGCGGGCGAATTCCTGCCCGGGCAGGTGGTGCTCATGGAACTGGTCCTGCCGAAGATTGCCGAGGCCGTCCGCCTCAACGCACGCGTCTGCCACCAGCAGGACATGATCACCGGCTTCGAATTTCTGGCGCCCGAAGCGCAGGCGCTGGAGACCATCCGCCGCGCCTGCGATTCGGCGGCGTAGAAGCTTTGAGCTATGAGCTTTGAGCTCTGATCTGATCTCGATTGCTGCACAACCTCTTTCACAGACACGCGCTCTCAAATACCGCGAGAGTGCTGGCGTTACGCCGCTGTAGCTCAGAGCTCAAAGCTCACTCCTGCCGCAGCGCGACCATCGGATCCACCTGCACCGCCCGCCGCGTCGGCACGAAACTCGCCGCCGCCGCCACCAGCAGCAGGAAAGCCGCCACCGCGCTGAAGGCCACCGGGTCCAGCGGGCTGACGCCGAACAGCAGCACGCTCAACACCTGCGATACCACCGCGCACAGCGCGCTTCCAATCACCGCGCCGATCACCACCGGCCGCATCGCCTGGCGCAACACCATGCCCTGAATGTTGCCCGGCTGCGCTCCCAGAGTCATGCGGATTCCGATCTCGCGCGTGCGCCGGCCGACGTTATACGACACCGTGCCGTAGATGCCGATCGCAGCCAGCAGCAGCGCCAGCCCGCCGAAGGTAGCCGCCAGGCCGGCCGCAATCTGCGAGGGCGAAATAAAGTTCTTGAGATTGTCTTCCAGCTTCGTCACCCGCACCAGCAGGTCGGCGTCGAGCTGGTGCAGCACGCCGGGAATTGCCGGGGCGATCGCCGCGTATCCCGCCTTGCTGTGCACCAGCACCTCGGCGCGCACTTCGTCCTGCGGCGACAAGGGAAGATAGATGATCGGCACCTCCGCCGACCCCGGCCGCACCGTGTCGGCATTGCGCGCCACCCCGACCACGGCCATCCAGTTACTGCACCCGCCCTTCGGCCGTTCCGCGCAGATGCGTTTGCCCAGCGCCTCCTGACCGGGCCAGAGCTTGCGCGCCGCCGCCTCGCTGACGATGGCCGCTTGATCGTCTTTCTCGGTTTCCAGGAAGGTGCGGCCGCGCACCAGCGGGATACCGACGACGGAGAAGTACTCCGGCGAGACGGCGTTAAAGTCGAACGAGCGCAGGTCCTTATCGCCTTCGAGTTTGAAGCCCTCATTGGACCTGGAGCCGTTCAATGGCGTCATCATCGCACTGGCTACCGCGTCCACGCCCGGCAGGCGGCGCAGGCGCTCGCGGACGTCGCGATGAAAGGCCGCCGCCCGCGCCGGGTCGTAGCCGCCGCCGCGCAGGTCGAAGCTGACCAGCGCGGTGTGGTTGTTGTCGAAGCCGGTGTCGAGCGTCTGCGCGCGGTACAGGCCGCGCAACAGCAAGCCCGCGCCGATCAGCAACACCATGCAGACGGCGACCTGCGCCGCGATCAGCACCCCGCGCATGCGCCCGTGACCCGCCCCGCGCTCCGACGCGCCGGCATCGACTTTCAAATCGCGGTTCACGTCGCCGCGCGTCGCCTGAAGAGCCGGCGCCAGTCCGAACACCACCGCGGTTGCGATCGTCAGCAGCAGGGCGTACAGGAAGAGCCGCGCGTCCGGCTGCACGTGCACGGCGAAGGGCGGCGCGCCCGGAGGTAGGTTAGCCAGCATCAGGCGCAGCGCCGCGCCCGAGGACCACGCCGCCATCAGCAGTCCCAATCCTCCGCCGATCAGGGCCAGCAGCAGGCTCTCGGTGAGCATCTGCCGCACCACGCGTCCGCGCGCGGCGCCGATGGCCAGCCGCACCGCGATCTCCCGCCGCCGCTTCACCGCCCGGGCCAGCATGAGGTTGGCCACGTTGGCGCAGGCGATCAACAGCACCATGCCCACCGCGATGAGCACGATGGTGCTGACCGCGGTGGAGATCTTATTCATCTCCGGCTCGGTGAAGTAGGTCGCCACGGTCACGATCAGGCGCGTGGTGCGGCCGGGATAGCGCTGGTCAATTTGCCCCGCGATCACCTCCAGGTCCGATTGCGCCTGGCGGACCGATATCCCATCGCGCAGGCGGCCCAGCATCACCAGCCAGCTCAGGTTGTCGTTGCGCAGCAGGTCGCCTTCGATGCGCGAAGGCGCCAGGCTGTTCTGCAGCGTTACCGGCGCCCAGAAATCGTCGGCAATGACTTCGGTTCCATGGAAGCTGCTGCCCGCAACTCCCACCACGGTCAGCGGCTGGCGGTTCAAGCGCACCGTCTTGCCGATGATTTGCGGATCGGCGCCGAACGCGCCCCGCCACAGCGCGTCGCTGAGCACCACCACCGGGCCGGCGCCTTCGGCGGCACACTCCGCCGGCAGAAAACCGCGCCCCAGGGCGATCGGCGCCTGCAGCACCTCGAAGTAGTTGCAGGTCGCCAGCGACCCCGTGAGCTGCTGCGGATAACCGGACAGCGTCGCTTCGACGAACGGCTGGAAGGCTGTGACTCCCGAGAGCACGTGGTTGCGGTCGCGGTACTCCAGATATTCCGGGTAGGAGAACATGCTGCCGGAACCGTGCACGTTGCGCCGGACCTTGCCGAAGAACAACTGGTAGATGCCGACCACGCGCTTGGCGTTGGGGACTTCCAGCGGGCGCAAGGTGGCGCTGTCCACGATGGCGAAGATGCCGGCGTTGACGCCGATTCCCAGCGCGATGGTGAGGACCGCAACCAGCGCGAAGCCGGGATTTTTGGCCAGCATGCGCGCGCCGTAACGGAGGTCCTGCCAGAACTGTTCCAGCAGCGCGCCCGCACGCACCGCGCGCACCCCTTCCTTCACCTGCTCGATGCCGCCGGCGGCGATGAGCGCGCGCCGCCGCGCCTCGCCAGGCGCCATGCCGGCCGCCTGGTTCTCCTGGGCGAGCATCTCCACGTAGCCGCCCACCTCGTCATGCAGGTCGCGCTCCGCGCGCTGGCGGCCCAACAGGTTACGAAGCAGGCTGGAGATTCTCGGCATGCGCCATCCTTCTCATATCGAAAGTCTGTAGGAGTATGGTGCCGCTCCTATCGAATGTCAATACGAGGACTCGCTCGCGAA